>JAQIDC010000047.1 GCA_027858235.1 Patescibacteria group bacterium
CTCTACCCTGGTTACAATGGTATTAGTACCGGTTGTATATGCACTGATGGCCCGAAAAGGAGAACGCGATAAGAAAATGGCCGTTCGCAAGAAATTTGTATTTATGGACAACTAAAAAATGATCAATTATGAAATCAGTTTTTATAACATACAATCAGGCATTTACCGAGCGCGTTGAGTACATGCTCGACCGCCTCGAAATAAATGGCTTTACACAATGGGTTGATGTAAAAGGTAGTGGGTCGGAAACAGGTGTGCCACACATGGGCACCCATACCTGGCCGGAAATCAACAACGCGTTAATCACCATTGTTGAAGATGACAAAGTTGATATTCTGCTTGAAAAAGTACAAAAATTGAATGCCGTGAACGAAGAAGTCGGCATCAGGGCATTTGTGTGGAATATTGAACAAAGCGTATAAGAAACAGACTATTGTGAGATATTAAAAGGAGTTGCCTCAGGGCAGCTCCTTTTTTTTCAGTAAAAAGTACTGAATCAAATCATAATTGGGGTAATGGTGGGTTTATGGGGCACCAGCGTTTTCTGTTTATATTCAGCATACTAAACTAAAAATTATTGTTGAATAAAACTTGTCACCCCCGATTTCATCAGGGGTGATTCATATTCAACCCTACAAGGGTTCGATATGGACATAGTGGCAGCCATCTTGGACTGAGAGGCTTCCGAATTGTGTTTAGAAGCCTTGATATTGCTTTGAGAGCTGTTAATATAGGATTGAGAGCCGTTGCTTATACTAGAAGTTGTTGGCAATAGTTATTCTAATAGTCTGACTTAATCTGTTCGGTAGAACAAATTTTACTCATTAATATATCTATCTCTTTCCCAGAGTATTTGTCATAATGAAGGTCTCTAAGAATTTTAACAATCTTAGGGATTTCATTAGTTTCTTCAACGATAATGTAAGATATGTCCTTTATATCAAATCCGTATCTGCAATCGTCTAATTTGTCATTGTACTTTTTTTTATCTTTATTATAAGCATCAAGACTAATAGAGAATGATTTATTGTTAATTATTTCTTTTGGAGGAATTAATCTCCATTCTCGTTCATTATAAAAATTGTAGTTTCTAATTGTCTTGCCTAGTCTTTTTAAAGTGCCAGAGTAATTCTTTGCATAACTTTTGATTTGAAGAATTTCTCTTTTTTGTTTTAAAGTTAAGTTGCTATTTTTCTTTCTCCTTTCAAGAATTAAACTGTATATGCTCTCAGCAATTAAAGAATTTTTATCAATATAAAGAACTGGATTAACACCATTCTGCTTAGCCCATTCTTTTGTCAACCCAATACCATATTTCCCATATGCGTCAAAATGTTGCATAGAGTCTGATAATGGTATGTCGCAAAAAGAAATCATTGGGTGTGCAGCAAAAGAACGCCCGATTTCACCTAAATATAATCTTTCAGCACAATACTTAATCCTAAATCCATCTTTCAATATGGAAGAAAGATTTTCGAAAGAATTTGTGTAATGAATTATTGAATTTGTACTTATTGCCATTTTTTTTATAATTATTGCCAACGTTAGTATAAGAATAGTAGCCGACTGCGTGGCACTTTCCTGTCAAGTTACACGAAAGTTGAAGCGGGCTGCAACCCTTGGTTTTACAGCTATTTCGGCTATTATTTTATACATTATTATGGCTCGTTTTAATATCCATTCATAAAATTACTTTTTGTATTAGAAACCTAAATAAGAACTATCGGTAAAACGTAATTCAAATTTGCGTCTAAATGGGTTGTCATTTACCATATATGACCAAGTGGATGAGGGTTTCTTGATCCCCATTTCAGCAAGATTTACATCAACGTTTTTCAATAAATGCTCAATACCTTCTTGTAAGTCAGAGTCAATATGATAACAAATTTCCTCAAAATTTGAATCTATATATTTTTGAAATTCCCTTAAAGGATTTTGTCTGCCATATCGTAATAAATGAATCCCTTCTTTTACTTCAGAAATATAATCTATGTGCTGTGACCAATATTTATCGTATTGAAAAAGAATAATGTTTCGTGCTTTTTTAATTATTTGCGAATCAAACATAACTAAGGCACTATCACTTGTTGAGTTAAGCTTTTCGATTACAGTCGTATCGTCCAGAAATGCTTGCCTTTCATTATGAATAATATTTCTTTGTTTTTCAATCAGAGAAGAATAATCGTAATGCATTTTACTTAAATCGTTCATTTGTCCTTCAATAACACGTTGTGTATGGTCTAAATACTTTTGGGTTTTCTCAATTTTATTCTTTCTCTCGTTTTTTATTTTCTTTGGTAGTGCATCTTGAAGATTATATCTGCACATCAAATCATCGTTAAAACTGATGTAGAACTGAGAATATCCAATATCACCTTGTCGACCTGATCTTCCCCTTAATTGATTATCAATCCTTGAGCTTTCGTGTAAGTTGGTGCTAATAACATATAAGCCACCTGCTTTTACCACTTTTTCCTTATCCGAAGCATCTTTACCTCCTAAAAGAATATCCGTACCTCGTCCTGCCATATTTGTAGAAATTGTTACGGCACCAAATTTTCCGGCTTCTGAAATAATTTCAGCTTCTAATGCATCGTTTTTAGCATTAAGTATTTTACAGGGAATATCGTGCTCCTTTAGCATCGTTGCTAATTCTTCTGATTCATTAACGGTAAGTGTTCCAATTAATATGGGTTGACCTTTCTTGCATCTGTTTTGCACATCGCTTATTAAGGCTTGATATTTCTCACTTTTTGATGCAAATATTAAATTCGGTTCATCAACCCTCAAACAAGTTTTGTTTGGAGGAACAACAATAACTTCTAAATTGTATAGTTCGTAAAATTCTTCGGAAGATTCTCTGGCAGTAGCTGTCATTCCTGAAACTTTCTTATATTTTTCAAAAAAATGGGGGAAAGTAATCATAGTAAGAATTTTACCATCTGCCTGAAGTTCTACGTTTTCTTTCGCTTCAACAGCCAATTGCAAACCATCTTTCCATTTTCTATCGCTAACAATTCTGCCTGTAAATTCATCTACCAATAAAACTTTGTTATCTCTTACAATGTAGTCTACATTTCTATTTAATAAAACCTTTGCTTGCAATGAAAGATTTATTGTGCTATGCAATTCTATATTTTTATCATCGAAAAGATTATCAATTTGAAATACGCATTCTGCTTTATTTATGCCTTTTTCAGTTAAGAATACATTTCTTTTATATTCATCGGTTTCAAAATCACTTTGATGTTCCAATCCAGAAACAAATTCTGTTATGCTTCGAAAATCATACTTCGATTTTTCTACTTCTCCTGATAATACTAAAGGATTTCTTGCTTCATCAATTAGTATTGCATCTGCTTCATCAACTATGGCAAAGTGAAAAGGGCGTTGAATAATATCTTCTTTACGATATGCAATGGTTGAACTTAAATAATCAAATCCAACATTTTTTGCAGTGGCATAGGTAACATCACAATGATAGGCTTCTTTTCTTTTATTATCTGCCATATCACCAGTAATATAACCAACAGTTAATCCTAAGAAATTAAATATTGGTGACATCCATTTTGCATCTCTTTCTGCCAAATAGTCATTAAATGTCAAAACGTGAACACCTTTACCAGATAATGCATTTAAAAAAGCAGGAAATACGGCTGCTAAAGTTTTTCCTTCGCCGGTTGGCATCTCAATAATTTTTCCAAAATGAAGGGATATTGCCCCTGTCAGTTGCACATCATATGGCGTGATTTTCAGCTTTCTGATGCATGTTTCATAAACCAGCGCATATGCTTCTACCATGATAGTTGTGAGGTCGCAACCCGATTTCACTTCTGCCTTTAACTTCGTTGATAATTGCTTTAAATCATTGTCGCTATAATTGGCAATGAGCTTGCAATGAGCTTTTATTTTACTGATTAGGTGTTTTGTATTTTTGTGATTATAAATATCAATATCGTTCTTACTACCTTTTTTTAATTTGAAATAATTTTCCATTTTGAATGGTTTTAAATGAAAGCACAGATGAACATTTCGTTCATTGACGATCATCGTGAATAAATTAAGTGAATGATTAAAACCTGATTAGCTGTCGAAAACAACTAAGATAATTAGGTAATTATTTCGGGGTATTCTGTATTGTAATGTAGGTGAGAATAATAGAAAAGAAGACTTTTGTTTGTGTCAGTTGATAAGTCTATTTGCTTTTGACGTTTAAATGCCTGAAAATTTATTTGATCATGATAAGCTAAAACATGCACGTATAATGGGCTTGTAATTAACTGATGATCGATATTATTCTGAAAAAAAGTAAAATAATAAAAGGCAGGTAGTACTGAATCAGCACCTCCTATTTTAGAAACTATTTCAATTGGGTAATCCAACTTCCTAACATTTCTAATCTCCTGAATATCCAATTGACATGCAATCATGACAATTAGAGCCATAATTACAAAACCAGGAGTAGTAGATTTTATTAGGGATTTACTTTTCATTTATGTCTTTGCCTTTTTTGAAATTAATACAAACAGACCGTTTGGGTGTCAAAAAATGTGCCATAACGTTAGTATAAGAATAGTAGCCGACTGCGGGCTTCATCACTGTCAAGTTACACAAAAGTTGAAGCGGGCTACAACCCTTGAATTAGTGGTGTTTCGGCTATTATTTTTATACATTGTTAGGCTTTCGTGCTTTTATTCTTCTTTGTTTTTTTCAATTTCTTCTTTCGGTTTTTTAACACCAATTTTATCCGCAAATTCTCTTAATTCATTATTGGCTGATTCACTTTCTAACCTGCTTAAAACATTGTCTTTAAAGTCTGCCGCATCTTCATTTGCATTATTGATAATTGGTATATAAAAATCTTGATCTGATAATATTTTTGTAAAACAACTTCCATCAGAAACCAGTTTCCCAAGAATTGTTCTAGTAGTATCACTACTTTTTTCGTTAAAATTACCGTATTGTTTAAAAAAGCTTTCAAAAAAGATGAATTGTTTATTTATTATATTATTCTCCCTTATGTAATAGTCTCTTATATTTCTTATTGTTGGTGCAATATCTTTCTTTTTTGATTTCTCAATAAAATAAATCCAAATCGTCTCATCAGCTGGTATATCAATTTCTGATTCAGATATATTTTTAAGAATCTCTTTTAACGCGTTAAAAACATTTCGGGGCAGCGTATTTATTTTATTTGACTGCATAAAAATGTAAAGAGTATTAAATACATAAGAATCGTCTACACCCCATTCTTCTATGATAGTTTCTTCATCGAATGAATCAATATATTCTTTTCCTATTTTATTTATATGGTTTGTTAATTCATAACTAATTGATGTTGAATAATTATAAAATGAATAATTTGGAATAATTTCTTTTATATTATCTGTATTAATCTCATCTTTTGCATATTTACTCCATCCATTTAATTGCTTCAATAAATCTTGTTCTGATACATCAATTGCAACCTTTATTTCTTCAAATTTTGTAATAACTTTAGTAACAGTCATTGCTCGTGCGCCATAACTGTTAAAAGTCAGGTCTTTACATACTGCAGATAGTAATGGTTGTTTCCAAGTTGTAGATAGCAAAAGAAGATTGCCATAATTTTCATAGATCTCTATTCTTTTTGCAATTTCTTTTATAGTTTCTTCATCAGTAAGTGCCAAAACCGGTGTGGTGTTATCTGGCCACCCCTGTGGTGCTATTAGCTTATTATATGTATTCGCATACTTAAGTCTCATGGCTATTAAGTCATAATATCCATCAATTTCTTTTGTGACTTTTTGCAGTAAAGGATGTAGATTAATTACATTAATAATTTTGGCTAAAAGTTTTTTATTTGATATTGATTTATAAATATTAATAATTTTATAAAAGTTGTCTTTTGTTAATTTATTTTGTGTAATCAATGCTTCAATATTCTCTTTTGTAGTCTCAAAAGAATACTCGGCAATTATATAAGACAAATCAACATCATCTTCTATCACATCTAATTCCTTAGGTATTTTCACAGAAATATAATTATCCAATTCATCAGAGTCCGTTACTAGTTTATATTTTTTATAATCAGACTTTGCAATACTTATATAATCAGCAAATATTTCAGGAGGAACTGTTCTTAAATTAAGTTGTGATTGAATATTAAATTTGATTTTATTTTTCTCAACAAATTCCTCTAATTCCTTAAAAACAAGAAAATATTCGTTTCCTTTAATTTCTTTAAATTCGTTATAACTTTTTGTTAGATATTTTAATAATTTAGTTTTACTGCCTATAGATGAATTGTTTAAAAGATGCTGAAACTCTTCATTAAATGTCAATTCTTTTATTTCCAGCAAGCATTGTTTTGAAATTAGAATATCCCAAACTTTCTTAACTCTCTCTTTAATATGATTCCCATTTAATTTCAGGACATCAAGTCTAGACAATGTAGAAATGGCTTTATCAACTATTATTTCGCTATTTTGTATTACTTCTTCTAAAATTTCTATAAAATGAGAATGCTTAGATAATTCTTCAATAGGTGATGAATTTTCGCCACGAAGTGTGAGTTCCAAATCACGAACTAATAATACTTGTGATGCTTTTTCAACAGGAACGTTGAAAGTTAGTGCTGAAATGTAATTTTGTAATTGATTGTCCTCTGTAAAAAGGTCTTTTGCTTGTCCCAAATAATCATTGTTAAGAATATATTTTTGTGGAGATTCTAATATAATTTCTTTCTTTAAACAAAAGATTGCGATGTATCTCAATGGAATATCATCATTCCAAATCTTTTTTAAAGTCACAAGTTCATTTATAAATATTATTATGTCTCGTGGAGTAAATTTATTCTTTAATCTGTCAAATATTGATAAGATAGTCGGAAATTCTTTATCTTCTTTAACTCCAAAAGCTTCTCCAAATTTCTTACTGAAAAAATCTTTCCAATCAGTTAATACGGGTGGTGTAACACGGTAGATGATGGAAAATGTCTTGTTTATAAATTCATTGGCTGGATTATCTTTTTTGTCGAATGCTTGTTGTAGATGTTTTCTATCGAAAGGTATTAGCACATCTATCTTATCATATTCTTCTTCTGCGAAGAATGTATGTATAGATGACCATAATTCTTTGACGTTTTCAGGTGGGAGTCTATCCATATTATCATAGACTATTATCAAGTCAATATTGGAAAGCCCTTTTGAAATTGATTTAATCCATTCCTTAAATTCTTTTACTGATGGGTCCAAATCAGAAAATATTTCATATGTGGTGCTTTCCAATTCTTTCCCTTTGAAAACAAAGAACAATTCTGAGATATTAACCCATTTTTTGTTCTTAGCAGAAGCCCATAAATACGCTATTATGGAAAGAATAATAGGGGAAATTGGAAGGAGAATTTTTTTCCACCAAATAGTGTTCTTATCAAAAATACTGTCGGCTACAATTGTAAATATTGGCGTCAATATTAAAACTAAACCGATAATAATTATTCCAATACTAAGTTTGGGTATAGTTTTTTTATTAGTCTCTCTTTTTCTAGCAAGAAGAAATTTAATTTTTTCTTTCCAGGTAATCTTTTCATCATTTCCAGCTAAGTCTTGATGAATAGTTTTTTCTGATAGGATTTTTTTCTGGATTAACTCTTCTGTAAGCTCTTCTAAAAAGGCTCTCCTTTGAGAATCTTCTTGGTGACCCCATGCGTCGTAAACATAAATATGGTGTGTTTCTTTTAATTGTGTTCTTAGTAATTCAATAATATTTGATTTACCAGAGCCCCATTCGCCTTCAATACCGATTACTCTAAGTGAATTATTTTTGTCTTTTATATGTTCAGCAATACTTTTTGATATTCGTTCATGAGATTTTCCTTCAAATTGATCTTCCCCTATAGGTTTGTTATCAATGTATCTTGGGTAAATTTTGTCTTCCATAATAATTATCTTTTGTAGTGTTGCATGAAGCCTAACGTTTGGATAAAAACAATTGAGTTTATTCCTTTTATGTGTGGTTTTATATCATATAAATTGCGGTTGTAGGCAAACGGCAATAAAGCGATGGGTTCATTACTGTGAACATTGGGATGAAGTGTTATGGTGGGTTTATGGGGCACCGGCGTTTTCTGTTTATATTCAGTTTACTAAGCTAAAAATTATTGTTGAGTAAAACAAATTGTGAGTGGTTGTTGGTTGTTGGTTGTTGGTTGTTCCGATTTCATCAGGGGTGATTCATATTCAACCCTACGGGTTACAGCGAAACTATGCATCGCAACGTGTTTGCAAGGAAGAAGTTATTTGATGCTTGCAGCAACCAAATAACAATGTGTCGTTACAAACGACAGACAGTAAACCCCTTCCCGATGTGTTTATCGGGACGAGGCAGTTACGCAAGCTAAACGAGGGAGAGGCTGGTAAATCAACTGCATAAATATTTCCCAAGAACTCTTTCATTGTGGATAATCTCAATTTCAAAATCGATACCATAATCATTTTCTGTTGCATTTCTGAAAATGCCAAGGTCTCTTAAATGATAAAGTAAGATTGCAAACGAATCTGATTGAGACTTGTGTTTTTTATTCTCTTTGGAAAATTATTCATACATTATTCGAAATCGATTTTTGCAATACATATACCCAATTACCACTATTAGGATAGAAAAACCGATTAACCTTTTCATATCCCATCCTCAAGAAAAGTCGAAGACTATTTTCGTTATTTGTCCGAATTGTGCATTGAAGAAGCTTTGCACCATCATTTTTAGCTTTCCTCTCAGCTCGTGATAAAATCTCTTTGCCTTTACCTTTGCCTTCTACTTTTTTTAAAACACTAACATGTGATATTTCAGATTGATACCATTGGATCTTCTTTGATTCAGCACACGCGATAACTTCATTTTCATCTTCCAGATAAACGTAATTTGATTTTGATTCCAGTACCTTGTCCGCTGTATAATCGACTACTAGTTGGTTTCTACTATTTAATAGGTTCGCAATTTGTTCGGCTATGTCTCTCGTCATTGTTTGTTTTTTTCGGTTGATGTTAACGGAAAATTGTTGTGCCCAGTTGTTTTTATTCTTTCTTTTTATTTCTAAATTCTATTAACTCTATTATGGCTCCATCATGCTCTATCATGGCAACTCTTACTTCATTTACGGGTGAATTTGGTTCAGTAATAATGTTAAAATTAAAACGACTAAGTTCAAAGTCTAAATCATCTACTTCAAAAGCAATATGAGGAACGGATTGTACTAATTTGTTTACAGGACTATCTTCTTCATACCTCATCCATTCAATTCCAAATGGACTCTTTTCAAATCCGCAAACATATAATTTATATGGTGATAAATATTTTTCTCCTTGTATCGACTTATTTGTGGGTACACCCAAATGATGATATCGCCAACCCCATTTTTCGATTGCTAAAGGTGGTTCATGATCTTGTCTTTTGTAATTATTGTTTTCCATTATTTGCATTTGTTAAATTTCTAATTATTGATCTTAATTCGTTTACAAACTAATAGTATTGTAATTTTCATATTTTCTCACTTTCTAATGTAGAAC
>JAQIDC010000048.1 GCA_027858235.1 Patescibacteria group bacterium
AAAGCCCTTTGTCTTGTTTGAAGAATAGCAGAATAGCTAGTTAAATTCAATACTCTCAAAAGAATGGCCGGAGGAGAAAGAACGGTCAGACCCCTGAGCACTTTTCTGCGTTCATTGAAAAACATTTACAAGGTAAATCACCGATAGGTGAGAGAGGGTGCTCCGGGGTATATATAACCGAATACAAAAATAAAAGGCCAAACTCACAGGGGTCCGACCGCTAAAAACGTTTTATTTAACTGATTTACAAATTATTTAATCCATCAATACTTTATTTTTTATATACTCTATTATGTTTACCAAGGTCCAAAAAAATAACAAGAGTATAGCCATTAAACTCCTCAAAAATTATTCTAAGGTCAGACCCAGCAGATACTGCTCTTTTCCCAAGAAGATGCCCATTTAAAGAATGATTTTTAAGAAGTTTCATTTTAGGATTTAAAATAAATAATTTAATACACTCAAAAACCCTTTCTTTGTCTTTTTGAGATAGTTTTTTAAATTGTTTCTGAAATAACTTATGATATTTTATCTTCGTAGCGCCTTAAGGTATTCTATGGCCCTTTTTCCTTCTAGCTCTTTAGAGACATTTTTACCTTTTTTTGCCTCAGAAGATGCTTTTATAATTAAGTTCTCTTCTTCCAGACTTAGCCTATTCTCCGTACTAAGTAAAAAAGGAAGTCCTTTTCTGAGAGTAGTCTGCTTCAAAAAAAGCTTAATAGCAGAGCTCATATCAAGACCCAATTTATCAAATATTTTTTTTGCTTCTTTCTTGTCTTTTTCATTTATACGAACTTGGATATTAGACATATTTTAATTTTAATAATTACATTTTGATTATATATTAACGTAGTTACATTGTCAATACATTAAAATCATCAAGTCCACTCTTTCAAGAGAAAGACATAAAGAGAAAGAGCGGTCGGACCCCTGCACATTTTTCTATACTCATAGAAAGAGATTATATATATCACCAAATACAAAAAAACAGCCAAACTCGCAGGGGGCCGACCGCTAAAAAAACCTTTCAGCTAATTCACAGATTTAGATTTTTATAGGTATTGTCACCTCTCATCCTTATGCTATCAATAACTAATATTCCACTTTCCTTGTGAAATATGATTCTATAATCCCCATATCTCAATCTATAAAAATCAGAATTTTTTATTTTAATAGATTTTAGTTTTTTATCACCACTCAATAGACGCTTGATAATTTCCAATAATTTTTCCCTGTCTTTTTTAGATATTTTTTTTAATAATTTCTCAATATTATTCATAGAACCTAAGAAATCCTCTTTAAAACATCAACCAAATCCTTAGCCTTCATTCCCTTTCCTTTGTTATCACGAATAGCATCAAAAACAGTAAATTCCTTTTCTTTTTTACTGTCAATAATGAGTGGTTCAATTTCTAACTTATCTCCCTTGTCAGTTATAACAAACTGATTCGTATTAAATTTATCTCTCCATTTTTTAGGGATAGTAATTTGTCCTTTTGTGGTCGCTTTTGATATTGTTGTCATATGATTAAGTATTACTTTCTTACATTCTTACTTTATCATAACACAAATATATTGTCAAAACATTAAATCCTAAATGGCTCTAAATAGAGTCAGACATGTTAAATCAGTTTTTTATAAATATTTTTTATTTTTTATTTTGTCTATTTTTTCCCTAATTTTCTTATTCTCTTTTTCCAGGTCCTCTTTAGTTATGTTGTTCGACATAGAGACTCTTACTGTGTAAAAATCTTCCATAGCTTTCTCTAGCTCTTTATTTTTTTTATCAAGCTCTCTTGTTTTTTCTTTTACTTTTTTCTCCAACTGGCCAGAACTGATTGTTATTTCAGCTAAATCGGAGGACATTTTATTTATAGTTTTTGCTAAGTCTCCTAATTCATTTTTTGAATCCAGTTCTATTTTAATACCAAGCTTCCCTTTTCCAATTTCAATAGCGCCTTTTTGGAGAATATTTATTGATCTAGAGATAGAAAAAGAAATATATGTGCCAGCAAGCACTGCGAATATTAAGGAAACTATAAGCAAAAATCGGATTTCATTTAAATTACTTTGAATAGTCTTGTTTACTAAGGCATCTTTCTCTTTTAATTCTTCTTCTTCTTGACTTAAGGATATTTGGATTGAATCTAGCAAAGCCTCTTCAGCTTTTTCAAGATCTTCTTTTTTTTCAATAATTTCACTACCATAAACACCGTTTTCTTTATCACTAATTATATCCTCTGATATTTCGATAAATACCTCCCAATTCTTTTTAATTTCATTCTTCAATTCCTTCTTGCTAGGATTAAGCTGAATCAATGTTTCATATCTATTGAAAGCATCATTAAATTTACTTTTTCCTTCTTCAATCAAATCCCCTTCAGTCTCTTCTCCACTGCTTTCTTCTTCTCCACTGTTCGCTTCTTCTGGGGCTCTATCATCAAGAGACTTTTCTGCTTTTATTAAAGATAACTCCATTGTAGAGGAAAGAACCCTCAGGACAGAGGACTTTAAATCTTTTAAAGCACTCACAGTAGGGATTGTCTCTTCTCCAACTCCCTTAAACATTTCGCCAACAGTCTTTGAGTTTGAATAACTAAACCATCCAACCATTCCAACCATGAGAGTGATTAAAGAAAAACCCAATAAAATCATTAATTTTATTTTCATATATATATATTTTTATGAATTATAACTTACTAAATTATACCATTATTTTTTAGTTTTGTCTTAATTTGGACATGGTCATTAAGAGTCCGTGGGGTCAGATATACCAAAACAAACCCCGCTCCAGTCCGTGGGGTCAGGTCTAGCTTTCATCCTTTTTCTTTATTATATTTTTAACTATTTTCCCAACGAATGAATTATGCAAACCGACCTCCCTACCTATCTCTGACATACTATAGCCATAATCCCTAAATGCTTTGTATATCAATTCATTTCTCTCTTTTCGATCTGAATATTTCCCATCAAACATTTTACTCAAAGAAGGTCGACCAACATGTTTCTCAATTTTTTTAATATTTCCAGATTTTTTACTTTCCTGACTAATATATTTTTTAATATTTTCCACAAAATTAATAGAACCTAGAACAATCCCCCCTTTCAAGTCTTCCCAAGCATCATTTTCTTCTGTTTTTTGATTAATGTATTTTTTATATTCTTGCAATCCATCAAATCTGTTCAACACATCATCCCTTTCAACAACACCATATTCATTATCCGCTAGCATTTCTCTGTGACTGCTCCAGGGGTAATTTTCTGGAGTCTTCACTATCTTTGCTCTAACTGGATTCAATACAATGTATCTAACTAATTCATAAAAATATTTTTCCTCATCTACTAAAATTGCCTTATATCTTCCTTGGAATAAATGACCAACTGTTTTGTGCTTATAATTAAATTTCTGAGTATAAACCCCATTCAACTGCCTCATCCCCTGCGCGAGATTTGGATCGAGAGTTTTTATTAATAAATGATAATGATTGGACATCAAACAATAGGCATAACACTTCCAGTTGTATTGCTCAATATTTTCATTTAGAATATTTAAAAAATCAATAAAATCATTTTTTGTTTTAAAAATATTTTGCTTAGCATTCCCTCGAGATGTAATGTGATAGAATGCCCCTGGGTATTCTATTCTAAGAGGTCTAGCCATATATTCTGTCAATAATGATTAATAGAATTAGTATATCATAAATTGAAAAAGGATGAAGGCTAGACCCCAAGTTCCTTCCAAGTTCCATTTTTTCTCTTGACATAGTAATACAGCTGTAATACAATAGTAGTAGTAGTAATAATATTATTATTTAAAGAAAAAATATGCGCCAAATATTAAGTTTATCCCTACCTCAAGAGGAAACAAAAGAACTAAAAAAGAATGCTAAAGAAAGAGGATTTAGCTCTGTTTCAGCTTATGTTAAATATTTATTTGAACTAGACAAAGACCTAATCTCAGAAAAAGAACTATTATCGTCTGTTAAAGAAGCTCGAGACGATTATGAACAAGGAAAAACAATTAAGGCAAAGTCATTGATTGAAATCTTATGATAATCAAAGAAATTCATTTTTCAAAAAAATTTATTAAAGAACTAAATAAGCTACCGAAAGAAATTACAAAAATCGCTATAAAAAAAGAAAGTACTTTTAGAAAAAACCCCCTCCATCCGTCATTAAGACTTCATGAACTCCATGGAAAATTTAAGGGAATTTGGTCAATTTCTCTAAGTGGTAATTATAGAATAATATTTGAGAGAATGAAAAATGGAGACATATTGTTTATCTCCATTGGCAAACATGACATTTACAAATACTTATAATTTTTTATAAGTATTTTTTATTTTTTAATAATTTTCAGCTCTTAAAAAAGCTGAATTCAAGACCTCAAGTTCTCTCTGGATATTCTTTTCTAAGAGGTCTAGTCATATGTTCTATTAATAATGATTAATAGAAGCATCAAAAAAGGATGAAAGCTAGACCTGACCCCAATTACCGAAAATATTTTGTTTAGCATTCCCTCGAGAAGTAATATGATAAAATGCTCCTGGATATTCTATTCTAAGTGGTCTGGCCATATATTCTATTAATAATGATTAATAGAAGCATCAAAAAAGGATGAAAGCTAGACCTGACCCCAATTACCCACAATTACCTCAATTACCTTTTAAGAGTCCGTGGGGTCAGATATACCAAAACAAACCCCGCTCTGAAGAGCGGGGTTTGTTTATTGATTAAACGATTTAATCAATATATATTATCTGAAGTAAAATTACTTAGATAAAGTAGCACCAGTTACGTCAGTAATATCGAGTAGTGGGTTAGTGATTAATGTACCACCAGCAACACCATTTCCATAATATTGAACGTCACCACCAGCTAAATCATTGATAGCAGTACTAACTGAACCAGTTGTACCAGAACCACTGACATCACCAATAATAACTAAAGTAACTTCACCATCAACTAAACTAGAGTCAAGTAGACCTGCGCTTAGATTAATAGTCGCTACACCAGCTGTAGTTTGAACAGCTGTTGTTTTGTTAGCAGAAGCACCTTCAACGTATGCTTGAATATCAACAACAGTCGCTGTTGAAGTAGAAACTGCAAGAGCTAGAGTTTCTAGCTGAGCCTTTAGAGCTTCATTTAAAGAACTTCTGTTCATTCCATTGTCAAATACGAATTTGTACTTAGCAATAGTTCTGTTTAAACCATCTGACAATGTTCCGTCAGATAAAGTTGAAACAATAGAAGTCAACTTAGAACCTGCAATAGTAGAAGTCTTTGAAACTACTGTAGGTAGTGAGTATTCACCAACTGCAAGAGCACCATCATCGTCTTCTACGATAGCGATATCTTGACCTGAAGTGTCACCAATAGCAGTTACAGCCTTATTAGCAGACAAACCAAGAAGTGTTAGGTCTGTTGAGCTAGCAAGGTTGAAGATAATAGTTTCACCATGATCAGCTGTACCTTGAGCATCACCATCAGCATTAATAGACTTTGTTACAACACCAATATAAAGTGAAGTGGTTTGGTCAGCTCGCATTACTAGGTTTAGAGTGTCGAAGTATGCGTTTCCGTAAGCATCAACATCAGCTTCTGCAACAGCTACACCAGATTCGTCAAACAATTGAACACCTAAGACGTCGTCGGATTCTGAAGTTCCAGTTTGACCAAGAGCTAAAGTTTTAACTTTAACGTCTTCGTTAGTTGTTGTGAATACTAATTCACCTAGATATCTATCAGCATCTGTAGCAGAACCAGCAACAATATAAGTATTGTCATTAGCTTTCAAGTCATCAACTTTCATTTCAACCTTCAAAGTTCCAGTTGAAGCTAGGAAGATTAATCTTGAATCTGTTCCTGCATTAGAAACTGTTTCAGCAAATGCATCATTGTCTTCATTCTTTACAATGATAGATGTAGCAGCATCAGTAATTTCTAGTGAGAAATCACCAGCAGTTTCGAATGTACCTGGGAAACTAGCTAGTACTGTAAATGTAACATCTTCACCAGCTGGAATATTAACATTCAAAGAAGTGAAGTTAATAGCAGCGGTAGCAGCAGCGTCATCAGTAATTTGACCAGCTAAATTCTTAACTGATACACCGTCAGCAAATAATTCAAGAGCAGAAATATTTCCATCCTTGAATGCTGCATGTGTATCAGCATTAAGTTTAACTGAAGTTAGGGTAACATCTGAAGCAGTTCCTGCCTTAGCTGTTGCTCTATAGATTAATTCATCTACTGCACCTGGAACAAAAGTTTTGTTAGTCAAAGCTGTTGTTGTCCAGATTAATGAAGCAGTTTTTACAGTTGTTACAGAACCTGTAACAGATGTAGGAGTGATTTCACCGTTTAGCTCAGCGTCTGAAACTAAACCAGTAATAGAGAATGCACCATCTTCAATAGTAACGGCAAGAGTGTCGTCATCATCAATTGGATAAGTGTCATTTGAACCTTTTAGGTCAGCTCTTACTTCAAAAGTTCTCTTAACACCTTTAAGCAAACTCATTTCTTCATCAAAAGTCATTGCAACTGTATTAGAAGCGACACCAGCCGCAATGGTTGTGTCATAAATAACTCCTGTATTTACATCTCTTAACTCAACATTTTCAATTTCGTTAAGATCTAGCCCTGTACCAGCGATAATAAATTCATCACCATCAGCATCTTTGATGTAGTTAATAGTTGCATTTTCAGCATTTGAAACAACGCTAAAAGTAGCTAAAACTACATTGTCTGTACCAGGTCTAACGTCTTGTGAAGGAGAAGCAGCCTTATCCATATCTAGTGTAACATCACCAGCAGATAAAGTAACTGCAACACATTTAGTTGTGTCATAATCAAGAGGGTCTGTCATTTGAATTCCAAATCCATAAGTTTTACCAGTAAAGACCATGTCATTTACATCTTTAAGATATAGAGAGAAAGTATTACCAACACTTCCAATTCCCATATCAGCATAGATTTGGACTGTTACAGTATCACCCTTTTTAACGATAACGTTTTCAAGAGCGAATGTAGCGTATCTGTCAGCATATGTTCCTTGAGCAACTTCGGTACCATCAACAAACATCAATAGGTTTGAAGCTAAAGCATTGTCATTAGTACCACCATTTCTAAGTCTCAAAGAATTGAAGAATACATCTTCGTTAGTAGCAGATAGGTTGAATTCAGATACTAGAACATTATCTTCTCCAAACTCTGCAGATGGAGTACTTGCTGTAACAGCAGAAATAGTCATTGTTCCAATATTTGTACCAGTTGCAATTGCTTTTGTGTTACCAACTACTGGGAAAGAACCACTTACAACCGCACCGTTTGTGAGGATATCAGAAGCACTAGCAATACCAATAGAATAGTTACCAGTTGCAGAAGACAAAATTGTTGCTCTTACAACTAAAGATTTAGTTGTTCCAGCAGGAACTGAAATAGCTGGAGCGAAATTAAATACAGCAACTCTGTCTGAATTTAAATTCTTTGAAGTTCCAACTTTTACTCCGTTGTCATAGAAAGTAACTGAGTCAATATTCTCAGAATTACCTAGATCATAACCTGTAACAGTAATACTATTAACTGAAACATCACCATCATTAGCGGCAGTAATGTTTAGAGTCATGAAATCTGCAGGAGATCCAGCAGGGATATTTTGAGATGGAGAAGTGTTAGCAGCTAAAGCGAATGAAACACCTGTTCCAGCACCAGCCACTCCACCAGCACCTTGTGCTGTGTCAGATAATGCATCTTCTCTAACTGTAATGTCTGCACCCATAGATGGTACATTTAGAATTGAATCTATCACGTAGTTGAAAGAGAATTTGTTTGCTGCGAAAGCTGCTTCGTCAGCAACTAATCTAGCCATTCCGTCAGCATCGATGTAATAAACATCAGTACTACCGAATTTAACTAGTGAACCAGCTGGGTAAGTTGTTACTGAAGCTTCACCAGCTACGATTTCGTAGTTAGTAAAGAATGAATCAGCAATATCTACAACTCTTGAAGCCCAAGCTTCTCCATATAATACAGCAGCTACTTCTTCAGTTGGAATCAATAATAGATTTCCGCCTGGAGTTACAGCGTATACATTTGGGTTAGTAGTGATTTTAATTAATTTTGTTCCAGGTCTTACTGTAACATTCTTACCCAAAGGATAAGATTCTAACTCTGATTGAGCGATTGTTACTACACCTGAAAAATCGTTATACCATGAAAAGTAAGTAGACTCGTTAGGGAAAACGTATCTTTTGCCATCAGCACCAAG
>JAQIDC010000049.1 GCA_027858235.1 Patescibacteria group bacterium
ATATTGTCATTGTGCACCCGGCAGGATTCGAAGGGGTGAACCCCAACAAACCAATCGTAAATGTATAGAATATTTCCAAGGGTTATTGCCTGGAAGCAATGCTTTCTGATTTTCTTATATTTATCACACACACGGCTTTTCATCTACCGCATACTCACTTGTTTTCTCAAACAGCAGAGCTGTTTAAAAAAAACAACTGTGCACCCGGCAGGATTCGAACCCGCGACCCTTTGGTCCGAAGCCAAATGCTCTATCCAGCTGAGCTACAGGTGCATTTTAAAACAAAAACCCCTACCTGGAGCTAAAAATATGTTAACATGTGAATTAAAATAAATCAATACTTTCGTTAAAGGTCAGCAATAATATAAAAATTGAATTTATCTTTATATAATTTTTCGATTTTAAAACCAGCTTTAGTAAATATTGATTTAAGCTCTCTTTTTGTGAAAGCATGGTAATATCTATGCCCCGTTGTTTTACCAGAACTATCTTTCCAGTCGAAAATTATATCACCAAAATCAAGGTTATTTTTCCCTAAGTATTTTAATAAAAAAGTTTTGTAGATTAATTTTCTGTATTTAGGGATTTCCCACATATTCCAGTTCGAAAATATTATTCTCCCGCCCGGGTTTAAGGTATTTTTCAAACCTCTAATTAAATTAATTCTTTTTTCTTCAGTGGGAATATGTTGAAGGATGGCAATAGCAAAAATATAATCATATTTTGATGGGATATTATTCTTTTTGAAGTCAAATGTATTTAGGTTTAGAGCATCTCCTACGCTAAATGAATTGCCAGGGTGTCTTTCTTTGGCTAATTTTATTAATTTTTCACTTTGATCAATTCCATAATAATTTACTTTTTTATCAAAGGCCTCTATTAGTCTTCCATTTCCGCAACCCAAGTCAAGCATAGTCGAATCTTCCTTAACTGTGTTCGCTAGGTTTTTTAATTCAGGCCAAATATACTTTTTCCTGGTTTCAGAAAAGTGCTCTGCTACATCTTCGTAATTATTTTTCACTATTTTTAGTAGTTCTTTTTCTGTTTCTCTTTTCATTTATTTTAAACCTGCAAGAGTTAACTTAATTTCAGTCCAGCTAAATCCATCTCCTAATTTTTCTTTTATTGGACTTAGTTTATTTTTGCCTAGTTTTTTGTAGACTTCTTTTATCTCTTTTTGTTTTTTGTGATCAATAAATTTATCTATATTTATTTCGACTCCATTCTCTTGCAAAAAACAAAGATGGGCAACAATGGTGTCCGGTTTTAAATTCCTGGTCATCGCCATTTCGTCTATGTCCATATTTGCTTTATATAAATCAAGAGTTTCAAATTGAGTGAGCTTTGTGCTCAGGTCAGCACCAGCAACAGGAGTTTTAAATTCTATCTCCCTAACTTTTTCCCGTGCTGAGCTTGTCGAAGTATTTTTAGGGTAACTATTTGACCAGTCTTTTTTGTATGTCACCTTATATTCTTTTTTTATTATCTTAGAGCTACTTAGACAAATATCACATTTACCACAGGAGTAATCATTTGTATCGCCAAAATATTCTAGAATATATCTTTGTCTGCAAACATCTTCATAAACATATTCTTCCATTTTATCTAGTTTGTCATAAGCTTTTTTGGATTTCTCCTTTAGATAGCTAAAATCAATATCAAGTTCATCGTGTTCCACTCTTTTTAGGATTTTAATTTCTGTCCCCCTAAAAGGTGGATTGTATTCTATTAAATCAAGTTCAGATAATTTTTTAACAGCTCTTTGCAATGAATCTTTTTTTTCATCAATTATACCAGCAATCTCTTCTAGATTTAGATCCCAACCACTAATCAATTCTTTCTCAAATCTATCTTTTAGTTTGTTTAGAATCCTGAGTTGGACTTTTGCTCTTGTTCCGACTTTGTCAAAAATTCTATCAAATGATTCGAGTAATCTTAAAAAGGCACTACTAGTTTTTTCGTTTGAACGTCTAATATATCCTTCATTCTCTAGTATTTTAATGCTTGTTCCTATTGCCATTTCTGGAACATCTTCTGACAGCATTTTTTTTATTTCTGAATATGTGATAAGA
The DNA here is from genome assembly GCA_027858235.1 of Patescibacteria group bacterium. Lineage (NCBI taxonomy): Bacteria > Patescibacteria group bacterium. Next base: position 2,073 of record JAQIDC010000049.1, read on the forward strand.
ACAGTATCTGTTTCATAGTTTTTAAGAACTTCATAAACTTCCTCGACTACACAAGGGGACGGGTTGTCACCCTTGATAAAAAATTCACGTAAATATCTATCAGATGCAGAATAAAGTAAAAGGCAATAAGAATCTTTTCCATCCCTGCCAGCACGCCCAGCTTCCTGATAATAAGCCTCGACTGTTCCTGGTAAATCGTGATGGATTACAAAACGAATATTTTCCTTGTCTATTCCCATTCCAAAAGCATTGGTTGCGACTATTACTTTAAATTTACCATTCATAAACTCTTCTTGTACCCACTTTCTGCTCTCTTGATCCATGCCAGCATGATAGGAAGCTGCCTCAACTCCTCTTTCCAGGAGTGCTTGCACTATTTCGTCTGATTTTTGTCTTGTGCCAACATAAATTATTCCAGATTCATCTGATATTCCTTCGACGGCATCCATAATAAGCTTTGTCTTCATGTTTTTGGCAGTATTAAAAACACCAAACTGAAGATTTGGTCTGGCAAAACCGGTGATTATTATTTTCGGGTCAGTCAGGCTAAGTTGTTTGGAAATATCGTCCTTTACTTCTGGAGTGGCTGTTGCGGTTAGTGCTATCACGGGAGGATTTCCAAGTTTTTCAATAACGGACCCCAATCTTTTGTAGCTTGGTCGAAAATCATGGCCCCACTGTGAAATACAGTGAGCTTCATCAACAGCAAAAAGGGCGACCTTAATGTCCATTATCATTTCCGTGAATTCTCTATTATTAAATCGTTCAGGAGCAATGTAGACAATTTTGTATGCTGAGTTTTTTATATCTTCAATCCTTTTATCAGTCTCTGTTTGGCTAATAGAACTATTTATAAAAGTAGAGGGAATGCCATTGGCTATCAAACTGTCAACCTGATCTTTCATTAGGGAGATTAATGGAGAGATAACTAAAGTAATACCGTCCAAGACTAGTGACGGAAGTTGATAACACAAAGACTTACCACCCCCGGTTGGCATTATTACTACTGTGTTTTTTGCATCTAGAACATTCCTAATAACATCTTCTTGGCCAGTTCTAAGATCTTTATGGCCAAAATGAATTTTTAGAAGCTCTATAGCACTTTTTAATTTATTGTCAGTATCCGACATATATATAGTTTTTATTTGCTTGCTCTTCCAATAATATATCAAATATAGTTATTAGTAAACATAAGTTCATTTTGCTCCCTATATAGTAATTTTACTTGAAATACCACAGTTTTGTGATAGTATTTACTTATAAATATAAATAGAGCTAAAATTATGACTATATCAAAATTCGCAAATATTTTATTATCGATGATAATAATTTTCTACATTTTAATAATTGGAAAATCACTCCTTCTTCCCTTGGTAATAGCTATTGTGATGTGGTATGTGATTTTAGCTTTTTCAAGCTATTTTGAAAAAATAAAAATAGGGACTAAAAATGTTCCTCACTTTTTAGCTTTAATTCTTTCTTTCTTTGTTTTAGGTTTAGTGCTCTGGGTTATCGTTTCAATCTTGCAGTTTAATATCGGGAAAATGATTGTGAAGGCTCCTGAATATCAAGAAAAAGTTTATCTTCTCTTGTCCTCATCTCTCGCTTGGTTTGGAGTGAGTGAAATACCGAGTATCTCAAACATTATCGAAACACTTAGCTTCTCAAGCCTTCTTGGTTTTATGACTGACCTATTCACTAATTTAGCGGGTTATGCTGGCATGGCTCTGATTTATTTAGTATTGATATTTTTGGAGTATAAAATATTCAACAAAAAGATTGAAAAATTTTTAAATAATTCTGAAAAGTATTTTAAGTTTTGTGAAGTGATAAAAAAAATTGATGCAGATATCAAGACATATGTTTCCATTAAAACAGGGATGAGTCTTTTAACTGCTATTTTGAGTTACATTATTCTTATGGTAGTCGGTATTGATTTTCCTCTTTTTTGGGCAATGTTGATTTTTGTTCTAAATTATATTCCGACCATTGGTTCTATCATTGCCGTTACCTTTCCCTTGATTCTTTCTTTGGTCCAATTCCCGACATTTACGCCCTTTGTTGTGTTGTTGATTTTGTTGATTTTAGTGCAAGTGGCGGTGGGAAATATTATCGAGCCAAAACTTATGGGCAAGAGTCTCAATCTAAGTCCTCTTGTTATTATTCTTTCCTTGGGTCTTTGGGGAGCGATTTGGGGAGTAGTTGGAATGTTTCTCTCTATCCCAATAATGGTAATAGTAAATATAATACTTGCTAAACTTCCGAAGACGCGAGGTTTAGCTATAATGTTTTCGGCGAATGGGAAGGTGTAGGGTAAATATACTTCTCAGAAATAAAATGAAAACAAATTGTATCTAATCTATAAATAAAAACGTCACAGTTCTCTGACAAGAGACTGTGACGTGGCGAAAAAAAGATTATTGAAGAAATGAAAAAAGTTAAGTTTACAGACTGGTTTGAAGGTTTAAGGAGAATGACCTATAAAAAACTATAAAAATAAATACGACCCACCTAATTTAAAATTAAAAAGGTGGGTTTTTTATTTCTTAAGTTCTATATTTTTCGTTTAAAGCTATTTAGAGTATTTTGAAAGGTCATTGCTATTGTTAATGGACCGACCCCTCCTGGGACTGGAGTAATGTAGGCGCAGTGGTCTTCAACATCTTCGAAGTCGACATCACCTTTTACTGCTTTCCCTTCTTTAGTAATACCTATATCAATAATAATTGCGTCTTTTTTTATCAAGTTTTTTTTAATAAAATGAGGTTTCCCTATTGCTGAAATTAAAATATCAGAACTAGATGATGTTTCAACTAGTTTTTTATTATCGACTTTAATACTTTCACATTGAGCACCTTCAGTATTTAGAAGATTAGCCAAATTATCACCAAATATTTTTGAATTGGAAAGAATGCAAACTTTTTTGTTTTCTAGGTCACAGTTTATATCACCTAGCATTTCAAGGACTGCCCCATAAACTGGCGGCATATGGGTTGCTTCACCTTTTTTTAGTAAAGCTAAGTTCTCAGAATGAAAACCATCGACATCTTTTTCCGGTAAAATTGTATTTATTATTTTATCAGTGTCTATGTGTTTCGGAAGGGGAAGCTGAACAAGAATTCCGTCGATCATTTTGTCATTGTTCAAAAAATTAATTGTATCTATCAGTTCTTCTTCCTTTGTTCCGCTCGGCATTTTATAAAGATGAGTATCAATACCAACCTTTTTAGCCTCACGTTCTTTTAGATTTACATAGAGCTCTGAATCCGAGCGACCTTTTATTAAGATTATCGCTAAATTTGGTCTTTTACCAATTTTAAAAACTTCTTGAGTAATTCTATCTTTTATTTTATCGGCAATTTTCTTGCCATCGATTAGTTGTGACATTATTTTGAAGTAGGTAGAGGAAATTTTTTGCTCAATTTCTCTACATCATTTTTTATTGTTTCTAAATATTCTAGGTTTTCTCTATCTTCAATTGAAGCATTAATCCATTTTGCAATTTGTGTCATTTCGTCTTCTTTCATCCCACGAGTTGTTAGGGCAGCGGTTCCAATACGAACTCCTGACGGATTCATTGGCGGATTTGGGTCATTGGGAATAGTCGAACGAGAAACAGATATTCCAACATTTTCTAAAATAACTTCCGCTTCTTTTCCAGATACACCTTTTGAATTCATATCGACTACGATTAAATGATTATCTGTCCCACCGGATATTATTTTATATCCAAGCTTTTTCATTTCATCAGATAATTTTTTTGTATTGATAATTGTTTGTTTAGCATATTCCTTAAATTCTGGTTGCAAGGCTTCTAGAAATGAAACTGCTTTAGCTGCAGTTATATGGTCGTGTGGGCCACCCTGCATGCCTGGGAAAACTGCTCTATCTACTTGTTTGGCAAATTCTTCCTTACACATTATCATAGCACCTCTTGGCCCCCTAAGCGTCTTGTGAGTAGTGGTTGAAACTACGTCAAATATTGGAACTGGATTTTTCATAACTCCTCCGGCGATTAGTCCAGCGGTGTGTGCTATATCGGCAAATGTGAAAGCACCAACTTCGTCTGCTATTTTTTGAAAACCTTCCCAGTCAATTTCTCTTGAATAAGCTGAATACCCAGCTACTATCATTTTTGGTTTTTCGGCTCGGGCTAATTCAGCTACTTTTTCCATATCTATTATTCCTGTTTCAGAATCAACTTCATATTGAACAAAATTATAAAGCATTCCAGAAAAGTTAACTTTATGGCCATGAGAAAGATGTCCGCCGTGATCAAGTTTAAGGCCCATTACTTTATCACCTGGTTTTAAGAATGCCATATAGACGGCAGCATTGGCAGGGGAACCTGATAGGGGTTGGACATTAACATGCTCAGCTCCAAAGAGTTTTTTAGCTCTCTCTTGTGCCAATATTTCAACTTCGTCAATAACTTGATTTCCCCCATAATATCTTTTCCCGGGATATCCTTCTGAGTATTTATTATTAAGAACACTAGCCATTGCTTCAAGAACAGCCGAAGATACATAATTTTCCGAAGCAATCATTTCTAACTCGTTTTCTTGTCTTTTTTCTTCCTTTTTTATAATAGACAATATTTCCGGGTCAACAATATTCAAGTTTTTATAATCCATATAATTTGCTCCCTGCCCGAAGTACTACATCGTTGCAGGCGGGTTAATAATAAGGCCAAAATGGCAACCTAGTTGAAGGGTAATTTAATATTAGGGGAAATTTTGGTGATTGTCAAAAACAAAAAAGAACTTTATTAAAAATTCTTTTTTGTTTAAATATTGAAACTATTTAGTTTCTTCTCTCTTTTCCCTCTCTTTTCTTAATTCCCTTTTTCTGTCATTAATAAAATTATCAAGTTTTTCTCCCTCTAAATTACTATATTTTCTTGTTATTTCAATATTTGCAATCCAGGCTTCAGCCACCTTTAATAAGCCAAGGTCAAGGGCCTCTTTAAATTTATAAGTTTTGTTGATTTTAAAGTTTTGCTCTAGAGTTTCTCTCTCTTCCTCTGTTATTTTTTGGTCAATAGTTTCTGCTATTTTGCCTTTATATTCTCCAAAATACTTTTTATATTTTTGGATTCTACCATCTTGGCTTCTTGGGTCAGAGCATGATTCAATTGCTTTTTTAGCGTTTGGCTCATCATTGGCTTCACAAAAATATCCAAGAAAACCTCTTTGTATGATATCTTCCCAGTGCTCATCATCTCTAGTAGAGCTAAAAAATGCTTCTATTAGTATATCTCTCTCTTCTTCGCTGCAGGACAATAAATTGTCTTTTAATACCTCGTGATTTTTTATTGTTATGAGTTTTCTTTCAATCTCTATGTTTTCAATATGTTTGTTTGCCTCTTTTAAGGCTTCAACCACCTCAGAAATATTTTCAAATGGCTTTAACTCTTCATTTTCATCATGCATAAAATTATTAGTTATTTTTTTAAATATTCTTTTCTTATTTTATCAGGAAATTTCTCAATTGCATATCGGAGCATTACTCTTGGCATTTGATTTTTGAATTTGTCTAGAAATAATTTTAAAGTTTTTTCATCTCTTTTTCCAACCTCGCGAAGCATCCAACCACAGGCTTTGTGAATTAAATCCTTGTCATCATTCAATAAGAGCTCAGAAATAGTGAGAGTGTCAAAGAAATCATTGTTTCGTATAAAGCTAAAAGTTGAAACAATGGCTATCCTTCTTTCCCAGAGATCTTTTGATCTAGCTAGTTTATATAAAGTTTTTCTATCCTTGCCTCCTAAATAAGTACCGACAATATTGGGAGCGGATATGTCTACCAAATCCCAGTTGTTAATATTCCTTGTATTATCTAGATAAAAATTGTAAATTTCTTTTTTTTCTATGTCTGAAGATTTTTTGAGCTTATCACAAAGAATTACAAGGACAATTGCTCGGTGATCGTGAATTTCACTATCAAAGAGTTCTTGGAGCTCAGGAAAACTTAAATCTGCGTACTTTTTTGCAGTTTTTCTTAAATCAGGTGTTTTAATCCCCAAAAAAATATCACCCTCTCCATATTCGCCAACAGCTGTCTTAAAAAAGTTTTCAACTACTTTTTTTGTTTTTGGGTTTGAAAGTTTTTTTAATTCTTCCTTGAGACTTGAAACAGTGGTCATATTAAAGATTTTTAATCATATAAGTTTTTGAAAGTTTATATCCAAACTTTTTATAATAAGCTCTTACTCCAATACCAGAGATAATGGCCATTTTTTTGTAGCCGTTTTCTTTTGCTATCTTTTCTGCTTCCTTCATTAATCTTTGTCCGAGACCGGAATGTTGGACATTTTTTTTGTTTCCAACTGCAACTAATTCACCATAGACATGAAGCTCTCTTATTATAGCAAAATCTTTCATGAATTTGCTAGTGCTGTTTTCTTCGTTGTTTAAACGAAGTCTTAAAAAAGCAAAAAGATCTTTCCCACTTTCGGATGTATAAGAAATGAAAAACTCTTTTCCTCCGGAAGCGTCGTATCTCTGAATGTTCAATTTAGCATCACTTAATTTGTATTGCTTGTCTTTTATTTCTCGACAACGAATGCAAGAACATTTAGCTCCTTGGTCTTTCATTATTTGTCTTAGGTTTGTGATTAAATTCCCAGCGACAATTGACTCTCCAGGGATATCTCGAATTAGTCTTATTATTCTGACATAGCTAGGAATAAATTCCTTGCATTTAATAATCAAACCTTGTAACTGTTCATCTGTATATGGTTTATATTTTCCATCTTTCCACCAGCGATAAAGAAGACTTCCTTTAGTAACAACAGTTGGATAGAATTTTATTTGGTCTGGCTGATAATCAGAATTAGTAAAAAGTTCTTGAAACATTTCGAAGTCTTTTTTTGGAGTAGCACCAGGAAGGCCAGGCATTAAGTGGTAAGTTATTTTAAAACCATGATCACGAAGCATTTTTGTAGCTCGGATAGTTTCAGAATTGCTGTGCCCTCTTTTGTTTAGTTTTAAAATCTCATCATCAGTTGTTTGTACTCCCAATTCTACCCTAGTGCAACCTAAGTCACGCATTTCTAAAACTTCAGCTTCATTTATGTAATCCTGTCTTGTTTCTAGCGTTAGACCAATAATTTGATATTTAGTTTTCTCGTTTCTTTTTTGCTCAGAGTGAAGAGCTTCTTTTAGTTTAATAAGTGAAGAGTTCTCGGTTAATATTTTTTTCTTTGGAGCTTGACGATAATAATCATTAGCAGCTCTAAAGATTTCTTTGATGTACCAATATTTATATTTAGCTGAAAAATAACTCCAAGTTCCACCTATAACAATCATCTCAATTTTTGTGGGGACGTGTCCATTTGCCTCTAGGGCCTTTAATCTAAATTGAGTTTGAATATACGGATTATAGTTACAGCGTATAGCTCTCATTACAGCTGGTTCATTGGAGAGGTAGCTTTGAGGAACATCTTTTTCAGTAGGGCAATAGGCGCATTTCCCAGGGCATGGCCAGGGTTTGGTTAAGACAGCAACAGGGGCAATACCCGACATCGTTCTTATGGCTCTTTTTCTTAAAATTTTTTCAAAACTTAAATTTTCTTTAATAATTTTCCTCTTTCTTAATTTAGCGTAGCTTTTCAGAAGGTCAGAATTCGTTGGTATTTCAATTTTTAACTCTTTGGCAATCTTTCTTTTTTCATTCATTAAAACATCCTTTGAAACAATATTTTTGCTCAAAAGTTCTTTTATTATGTAATCAGTTTTGTCTAACTTATTATTCATCTTTTAACTTTTATCTTTTATCTTTTAACTTATATCAATAGACCATAAAAAAAATATAAAGTCAATCAGTTTTGCTAGGGTTTGAGCAATTTTTGGTCTTGTTATTAGGACTCAAGTCTAATATAATGGATATACTATGAAGAAAGTAATTTTGGCAATTTTATTTATATTTTTATTACCAAGCACAGTTTTTGCTTATGAAAAAAGAAGTGGTGATTTTGTAAACATTCATTCTGATGAGATAGTAGAAGGAAGTCTTTTTGTTAATGCAAATATTCTTGATATAGATGGAATTGTTAATGGAGATGTTCTTTGTGTTTCTCCAAAAGTAGAAATTAGTGGAACAGTGAATGGTGATATAATTTGTGCTGGTGAAAATTTTAACATGTCTGGAACCTCAACTGGTGATATTCGTCTAGTTTTTGGAAGTGCAAAGATTGACGGAGTTGTCGAAGGGAATACCACTGTTGTCGCTGATTATCTTGAAGTTCAAGATACAGCTAAACTTGGTGGAGAGTTTTTTGTTTTAGCGAATGAAGCTAAGTTGGCCGGTGAGGTAGAGAGCGATTTATATGGGTATGTTAAAAAAGCGAGTATTTCATCTTTTGTTGGTGGTAATATTTCAATGAGACAAGGAAATGGTTTTTTTTCAGACGGAGAATTCGCAGAGTTTAAACTTTTGAGTGGTGCTACTGTTGATGGAGATTTTAATTTTAAATCTAGGCAAGAACCTATTTTAGAAGATGGCGTTATTGTAAATGGTGAAGAAAGAAAAACCATAACAAGTGACAAAAAAGAAAATTACTCTGGAGATATTTTTTGGTCTTTTGTTTTGATTTTTTCAAATATTTTGATTGCCCTTGTTTTGATCGCTTTGTTTAAAAACTTTGTGAATTCAGTCTCAGGAATTATTAAAAAACAAACTGTAAAATCTTTGTGGTTAGGGATTCTTGCTTTTCTGCTTATTCCGATAAGTATTATTTTGCTTTTACTAACAATGATAGGAATTCCGTTAGCTATAATTTCATTATTTATCTTCTTGGGCATAGCGTTAATAAGTAAATCAATTGTTTCAATTGTTCTAGGCGAGAAAATTCTAGAATTACTAAGAAGTAAAAAGAAATATTCTCTAAACATAAACGCCGTTGTCGGTGCTATCGCTCTATATTTTCTAATAGCAACTCCGTTTATTGGATCATTTATTTCCTTTTTAAGTATAGTGTTGGTTTTGGGAGCCGTGCTACAATATTTTAGAACCAGCTTAAGTAAATAATTTTTATTACAATGAATATAAATCCAGGAATATTTAAAGCCTATGATATCAGGGGAGTTTACGATGTAGACTTCGATGATGATGTGGCCTATAAGATAGGACTAGCTTTTGGAAAAATGCGCCAAGAAGAAACAGGCAAAAAAACAAACATTAAGGTATTAGTAGGAGCTGACATGAGATTGTCCTCTCCAGCCCTAAAGAAAAGATTAATTGAAGGATTTCTTGATGCTGGTTGTGATGTTACTGATGGCGGTTTACTTTCAACACCAACTTTTTATCACTCAGTTGCACACAATGGTTTTGATGGGGGAATCTTAGTTTCAGCCTCTCATAATCCAGGTGAATATAATGGCTTTAAAATAGTTCGTGAAAGAGCCATTCCTTTTAGTGGAGATACAGGAATGACAATCTTACGTGATATGGTTTTGGAAAATAAATTAGAGAAAGCAGAGAAAAAGGGAGAGCTAAAAAAATATGACAATTATTTGTCAGAACAAATTAAGCATGATCTCACTTTTGGAAAACTAGATTCAATAAAACCACTAAAGATTGTTATCGATCCTGCTAATGCTATGGGGATTTTATTCTTTGATGAACTATTCAAATATATTCCAGGAGAATTTATTAAAATCAATTGGGAATTGGACGGAACTTTCCCAGCTCATGAAGCAGATCCGCTAAAATCAGAAAATCTTGAACAGCTGTCGAAAAAAGTTCTAGAAGAGAATGCTGACTTAGGCATTACTACTGATGGTGATGGTGATAGAATATTTTTTGTAGACAATAAAGGGGTTCCTGTTGAGCCAGGTATAACAAGAGCGATTCTTTCGGAGATCTTTTTGAAAGAAAAGCCAGGATCTAAAATTGCCTATGATATTAGGCCTGGGAAAATAACAGAGGATACTATTATTGAAAATGGTGGAACACCTATTGTGACAAGAGTTGGCCATTCCTTGATAAAAGAACAAGCATTAAAAGAAGGAGCTTACTTTGCGGGAGAATCATCAGGACATTTTTTCTTAAATATGGAAGATGGATGCTACGAGGTACCTGTAATTGTGACCTTAAAAATGTTAGAAAAAATTTCTGAGATAGATATTCCGTTTTCTGAATATGTAGAAAAATATCAAAAGTACTTTCATTCAGGTGAAATAAATTCTGTTGTTGAAGATAAAGAAGCAAAGATTGAAGAAATAAAAAAAACATATAAAGATGCTAAGCAAAATGAATTGGACGGTATCACAATAGAATATCCAAACTTTTGGTTTAACGTGCGACAATCAAATACTGAGCCTCTTTTAAGATTAAATTTAGAAGCCAGAACAAAAGAAATAATGGAAGAAAAAAGAGATGAAGTTTTAAAAATAATTAACTTATAACAAATAAATATATGCAAAAAAATGAAAAAGTTGCTTTTACAATGGGGCTGTCTGTTGGTGTAGCTCTAATCTCTCTAGTGGGGGTTATTGTAATTGGAGGGCTATATGTAAAAAGTAACGGTCTTTCTGTGGCTGTTGATAAAAAAGTAGAAAATAAAGAAATTGCAGTTAAGCAAAATGAAAACGTTGCAGTCGCGAAAGATACAAATACTAAAACTAGTCTAAATAGTGCCAAAGAATTAAATATAGCAGGAGAGAAAGTAAATGGTGTTTGGACTAGAGGAGATAAGGATGCTCCAGTGACAATAGTTGAATTTTCAGATTATCAATGTCCATATTGCTCAAGGCATCATGAAACAATGAAGCAGGTTATGGAGGCTTACCCTGGGAAAGTAAAATGGGAGTATAAACATTTTCCACTTGATTCAATGCATCCGTATGCAAGAATAGTAGCAGAAGGTGCTGAGTGTGCTGGGGATCAAGATAAGTTTTGGGAATATACAGATCTTTTGTATGCAAACCAAAAAAGCATAAATAGCGAGATTGTTCCTCAGTTAGCTACACAACTAAGCCTAGATATGGATGATTTTACCACCTGTATAAGTTCAGGAAAATATAAAGAAAAAGTAGCAAGTGATTTGGCAGAAGGACAGGCTAAAGGAGTTAGAGGTACTCCAGGTAATTTTGTGAATGATGTTGAGTTAAAAGGAGCTGTTCCTTTTGAACAAATGAAAGCCGCGATTGATAAAGAATTGAATAAATAGAATGGAATATTTAAAAAATGGAGTTAGCTATGTTGGGGTAAATGATTTTGATAGAAAAATTTTTGATGCTCTTCTTCCTCTTCCTTACGGAACTAGTTATAATTCATATTTGATTGAAGGGTGTGAGAAGACTGTCTTGATTGATACCGTTGATTTTGCAAAATCAGAAGAATTATTAAAAAATTTGAAAGGAGTTAAAAAAATTGATTATATAGTTTCCAATCATGCCGAACAAGATCATTCAGGTTCAATAAAGGTAGTCCTAGATAAATATCCTGAAGCTCGTGTTTTGACAACAGCATATTGCAAAAGCATGTTAATGGACTTGCATCATATAGATGAAACTAAGTTTGAATTAGTTACTGAAAATGAAGAAGTTTCTCTGGGAGATAAAACATTAAAATTTATATTTACGCCTTGGGCTCATTGGCCTGAAACTTTTTCAACATATTTGATGGAAGATAAGATTTTATTCTCATGTGATTTTTTTGGAGCACATTTTGCTAGCGATGAATTGTTTGTAGGAGACGAAAAAGAAGCTCTGAAAAATGCTAAAGTATATTTTGCTGAAATAATGATGCCTTTCAGAGAAATATTAAAAAGAAATTTAGAAAAGGTAGAAGAATTGGAGCTTGAAATAATCGCGCCAAGTCATGGATTGATTCACAACAAGCCTAGATTAATACTAGATGCATATAAAAGTTGGCTATACGATGAACCCAAAAACAAAGTTTTAATTCCTTACGTTTCTATGCATGGAAGCACGGAAGTTTTAGTTAGGGATTTAGAATCTAAATTAAAGGACAATAATATTGAAGTAGCTGTTGTAAATTTAGAAAAAGAAGATTTGGGAGTAGTGGCAGAACATTTGGTTGATTCAAAATTTTTGATTCTAGGCGTACCGACACTTTTGAATGAAGCACATCCTGTCGTGACAATGACTGCTAGTATTATTAGAATGTTGAAATCAAAGATGGGACATGTTGGTATTATAGGTTCATACGGATGGGGAGGGAGAGCTATCGAAAGTATTGAAAATTCTTTGGAAGGTTTATCTGTTGAATATTTTGAACCAATTTTGATTAAAGGACTTGCACGCGAGAACGATTTAGAGCTAATTACAAAATTAGTTGAGGATATAAAAAAAATAATTAATTATTAAAATAAAAAACTATGAATAATCTAGGAGAAAAAACTAAAAAAAATCTTGAAGAAGCTTTTGCTGGTGAATCAATGGCTAGAAATAAATATGATTACTATGCTAGTGTCGCCAAAAAAGCAGGTTATGTTCAAATCTCAAATTTTTTTCAAGAAACAGCGCTAAATGAAAAAGAGCATGCTAAACTTTGGGCAAAATATTTAGGTCTAATTGGAGAAACCGAACAAAATTTAAAAGATGCAGCTGAAGGAGAGCATGAAGAAAATGTCGAGATGTATCCTAGAATGGCGAAAGAGGCCAAGGAGGAAGGACACGATGAGTTAGCGGAATTATTTACAAAAGTTGCTGATGTAGAGAAAGCGCATGAAACAAGATACAGAAAACTTTTGAAAAATATTGAAGATGGGGTTGTTTTTGAAACAGAAGAAGAAATAATGTGGAAATGTAACAATTGTGGTTATATTCATGTTTCAAAAAAAGCACCAGAATTTTGCCCAGCCTGTAACCACCCTCAAGCTCACTTTGAGAGAAAATGTGAAAATTACTAATTAATTAAAATAGTAAAAAGTAGTTGGTATATAATTTATCCTGAATACTAGATACTAAAGTTTTCTATGACAAAAATAAACGAAATATATAAATGTGAAATATGTGGGAACATTGTTGAAATTAATCACGGAGGAGCAGAGGATCTCGCTTGCTGTGGTGAGGAAATGAAAATACTGGATGGAAACACCGTTGATGCTGCCCTTGAAAAACATGTTCCAGTTATTGAAGAAACAGAAGATGGCGTTATAGTAAAGGTTGGTGATGTCGAACACCCTATGGTTGAAGAGCATTATATAGAATGGATTGAAGTTTTGTTTGAAAATGGTAATTGTAAGAAGTTTTTAAAGCCTGGAGACAAACCTGAGGCAAGGTTTAAAATTAAAAAAGAGAATATTCTTGAAGCTAGAGAGCATTGCAATTTGCATGGTCTTTGGAAAAAGTAATTAATTTGTAAAAATAAAACTATGACAAAAGAAAACGAAGTATATAAATGCGAGATTTGTGGGAATGTAGTAAAAGTAATGGAAGTGGGAGCAGGCGAGTTGGTCTGTTGCGGTGTTCCTATGATTATTCAAGAAGACTAGATTTAATACCAAGATTAAACAAAAAGAGGTTATTTATAGCCTCTTTTTGTTTGTATTGACAAAAGTCCTATATTATTATAATATTTCTAAAGACTTAAAGAAAAAGTGAGTAGAGCCAATGGTTCTATTTTTATATTTAAAAATATGAGTGAAGTAAAAACTGAAGATACAACTGAGGAAACAACAGACGCAACTGCAGAGGTTGTTGAAGAAAAAGCCAGTGAAGAAGCTGGTGAAAAAGAAACTTTTCAAGAAGCTGAAAAAATGAATTTTGCCACCGATTTAAAACCGGGGATGACTATTCGTGTTTATCAAAAAATTAAAGAATTGAACATCAAAGGAGAAGAGAAAGAGAGAGTTCAATATTTTGAGGGAATAATTATTGCAAAAAAACATGGATCAGAAGTTGGCGCAACAATTACTGTTAGAAAGATTTCTAATGGAGTTGGCGTTGAAAAGATTTTCCCATTAAACTTGCCTACAATTGATAAAATTGAAATTAAGAAACAGGCTAGAGTAAGAAGAGCAAAGCTATTTTTCTTAAGAAGAGGATACAAGAAAAGATTCAAAGAAACAAAACTAGATTAGTCTGGATAGCGTGTCCTAGTAAGGGGCGTCTTTTACGAAAAACATACGCCGCAGTGCTGGAATTGGTAGACAGGCCAGCTTGAGGGGCTGGTGTTCGTATGATCGTAAGGGTTCAAGTCCCTTCTGCGGCACAAAAGAGAAAATTGTTTTGAGCGCGTGCGAGCGCGAAATACTTTTCCACATCGAAGATGTGGTAAAGTGCAAGTCCTCTCATCCGCACCCACCTTGCGCCAAGGCCACAATTGACAAGCGATTATGAGACATGATGGTTTTTGGAGAATAGTAGGGCCTGCCCTACGAAGCTTTAGCGAAGTAGGGACGCATAGCTCAGCTGGTTAGAGCACTTCGTTTACACCGAAGGGGTCCAAGGTTCGAATCCTTGTGCGTCCACAATATAAAACAACTCCCAAGTGGGAGTTGTTTTATATTGTGGAAGGATAAGATATGAAGAATCTTGATGTGTGATAAGTAATCGGAAATTTGGAGATGTCGCTTCTAGGCAAAAATAGTAGGAAATATTGTAAACATTTACGATTGAGTTGTTGGGGCTCGCCCCTTCGAATCCCCGCCCGACATGCAAGATGAGCTTGCGAGTCGTTGCGGGCAGGCTTGTGCGTCCACAAAACAAAAGAAACTGAATAAATTCAGTTTCTTTTGTTTTTAGAGGCATCTATAGAGTACCCTATGGGGTACTCTATTATTTTGTATAACAGTTGTATTAATAAATAAATTGAAAACTAAATAAAAAAAGTAAATATAGTTATACTGTAACTATTCCAAAGGAAATTATTGAAAAGTATGGATTCCTGTCCGTCTTTGGAAGAGAAAGTAAAACAGAAGTAAACCATTGGAGATAAAGGGAGAGGTGGTCTTGAAGTAAAAGATTGGTGGAGAATGTAGACTCCTGTATAGGAACTATTGTGAATGCAAGAAACAAGACCTGACCCCAGAAGTTCCAGAAGTTCCAGAAGTTTGAAGGTAAGCGTTATTTTCTGGGCCGTCCAGCAGAAGCTTTTCAGGCTATGAGAAATTTGGGATTGGGTATTTCGAATAGTAATTTTGAGAATTTATAGAGGTAGATAGTAAAAAACATATTAATGCAAAAAACAAGACTTGACCCCAAGTACCTTCTTTGTTTTATTTCAATTAATGCGAATGCAGTCTATCAGGGAGACATGTTTGCTGACTACGAAACGATCTGGTATTATCAAAACTTAATAGAAAATGAAACCACGAACGTTGATGTTACTGCATTTGTTTATACTTCAACTATTTCTCAAGTAAGGTTTGCCCCTAATACGATAGGAACATGGAAACTATCGTTGACAGGGACTAATCCTTTTTGGTATGCTCTACCCAGCGGTGCGGTTGAAGTGGCATGGAAGGACTCCCAAGGGGACGACCTGTGGCATGTTTTTACCGTTGAAAATGTGTTGTACGGGGTTTTTACCAACATTACGCTCAATAGCGGGAGTGCGAGCATCTCTTATCGGATTCGACTTGCTAACCAAGCAGATGTTCCTGGGTACATATCAGCAACACCTCTATTTCTTCATGCCAAGACTTCTTATGAAAAAGAAAACCAAAAAAAGCTTAATAGCCGCATTTTTATTCTTGTTTTTTGGAGCTATAAACATTTTTAATGCAAAGTTTTTTGTCGAGCATGGCTACATGCCGATTACTGAATATTTCCAATATGTTTTATTCCCGGTTAATTTTATTGTTTCAATGATTGCTAAGATCGCCTACGGTGGTTTTCCATTGCTTTTGGAGCCAATCATGATTGGAAGATTTCTTGGGATAAATATAATTGGAATTATTGGGTTTTTATTAGCACTCTCATATTACTATTTTTTATCGCATCTTTTGTTCCTACTTATTGTATTTTTAAGAAAGAAATTTAAAGAGTTATTTATGAAATAATGCAAATGGTTTATTCAATTTTTTATATTACCAGTGCGATGTTGTATAGATCGCCTGGGGCTAAATCAGAATAACGCAATAGTAGTTCTTTACAAAAGCAGTCATATATAAACGTAGAATAAAGAAAATTAAAAACCAGGGGAAAATAACACAATTAAAGTAAGCAGAAATTAGTAAAAATATGGATAAAAACAAAACTAAAATATTATTTATAACAAGAAACCGAAGTAAGCGCGGTGGGCATGTTGTTTTAGTTAATCTTGTGTGTGAATTAAGAAAACAAGGTTATGATACAACCCTCACAACTTTTAAACCTGAAGGTGAGATTGATTTTCCTGACTGTGAGCGACTATGGAATGGGGTGAATCCAGATATAGTCACTATTCCATCATCAGAAAAATATGACGAACAGATTTTGATATACACCAAAGAGGCATCAAGATACCTTAAGAATAATATTGATAAATACGATAGGGTTGTTTTGGATAGTTGGCACATTGCCCACGCTGCTATAAAAGCGGGCGTTATTTCAGATAAGGTTTTTCATTTTGTACAGAGCGACCCCGAATTTACTCCAGAGGATAATTCTAAAATATGGAAAGCTGAATTTTTCTCATTACTACCTCTGTATAAATCCCAGAAAATTTTTGTTTCTAACTCTTTGGCTCATTTGTTTCAAAGTAGATATGGAGTTAAGGGCGATGTCTTGAATTTGTTTATTGATGAGGAATATTTTAGGGCGAAAAAAAAGGTGGAGAAAAGAAGTACCATAAATATAATATCCTCTTCTGCTGATTTTAATATGCCAGAAAAGGGTCTTGACGTCCTTCTCGAAAAACTTAGTCAGTTCAATTCATTCCCATTCAAGTTGACCCTTGTAAGTGGACGACCAATTAAAAAAGATTTAATTGGTTTTCCTTTTGAAATTACTGAAACATCGTCTCAGGAACCAAAAGAAATGGTAGAGCTATTTCTAAAAAATGACGTATATATTAATACTTCTACAAATGAGTCTTTTTGTCTCGTTCTTGCCGAGGCCCTTGCTGTTGGCATGCCGGCTATTGCACTCGACTCAAATGGCAATCGTGACTACATGGATGGCTCTAATGCTATTTTTATTAGAGATGCGAATATGTTTAATGATGGATTACCTAAAATGGCAGATTATGAATTTAGGGAAATATTATCAAGAAATGCGAAAAACAGTATGGTTAAATATAAAATTGAAAACACTGTAAATCAGTTTAAAGAAATTATTGGTATATAGCATGAAAACAAACTAGATGATATTCTTTGTTCCAATCACGTCGTAGTCCATTAAAAGGAGGCTCCGACGTTTTTAATTTGATGCCTTAAACATAAAAACACCCCACATTACTTATGGGGTGTTTTATTTCTCCACATTGCTTTGTCAAAACAAAAAGCGTTGACGGTATGTTGACGGAAAGTGGTCTAAATTAGATATTTTCTAAAAAGTGCTCTTATCGTTTCGAATCCTGCCTGCCGGCAGGCAGGCTTGTTCGTCCACAATAATAATTCACAATTCAAGATTTATATCGTTAAATTATTTTCATTTAACTGGTACCTGACTCCGCTAGCCCCTTGACAGGATTATACCCTATGAGGTATAATCATATTAAAATTACAAACAAAAAATATGAAGATATATCTGTACTGTAAGAATATGAAAACTGGGGAAATACCAACTTTTTATTTTATATTAAAAAGATATGGAAAAAATTTTTGTTTTACTGACCGAATAGTAAAAAAAGAACTCATTGGTCGCATTTTACCAAGATGGAAATTTGCTAAAGATAAAAAGGGTATTCCAGAACATAATATATTAAAAAAACAAACTGGCTTTGATTTTATTGAAATTCACGCCAGGAACGGTGAAGAATTGTTGAGGTTCCCATACTTTTTAGACTCTGTTAACAAAAGAATAATTATTTTAACTGGGTACAGTAAACCATGGAATTATGACGATGGAGATAAAGATTCAAGACGAGTTGATAGAGATAAAGAAGAAGCACAAAAATATTACGATGATTATAAGGAAAATAGAAACAAAGCTTTAATAATCCCTAAGTCTTATAGTAATATAATCGGTTAATAATTAATATTTATTATATGAAAAATTATTCAAAAAAATATAACAACATGGTTAGTATTGGGAATTCAAAAGAAATAAAAGAGTCTTTTGATTTGGGCATGTTCAGACTTCGGCTGTCTAATACAATATTTGAAACAAGAAAGAAAAATGATATGAGCCAGAGGGAGTTAAAAGAACTTGCACAAACAACACAAAGAATAGTGTCTGATATTGAAAGTGGGGAATACAATATGGGAGTAAATTTGTTGTATAAAGTTTTTAAGGCATTAAACAAACCGTTAGTTGTAGACAATGTTGATTTAATCACGGGCGAAACAATCTTTTTCGCAAAGTGTTATTTTATTGATATTTCTAAAAAAACAAGTGAGACTAAAGAGTTCTATCTTGAGGGGGTTAATAGTATGCAAGAGAATTATTCCGGGAAACTTCTTAAAACAAACTACAATAAATAATAATTATTATAAATAAATTAAAAATATGAAACATGTTTGGTCAATTTTATGTCAAAAGTCTATGATAGACCAGGGGACAAATGCTCTAAGCTTGATTGACACCCTTGAAGAAATTCAAGTTGGTGTAGAAAAAGACAAAAAAACAGACAAGATTACACTACAAGGATTATCCTATGATTTGGTGAGCTACATTGTTCGTGATAATGAAAAAATAGCTGAAAGGGGTGAAATAAATATTAATCTCATTGACCCCAGAAAGAAAGTGATATCAACTTTTAAGCAGAATTTTGAGATGGCAAAAGGGATAAAAAGAATGAGAGTACAAATGAAATTTAATGGTCTGACTATTTCATCAAAAGGAAGATATGTCTTTGAGGTTGAGCTTAAGGGAGGTAAAGACAAAAAATTTAGCAAAGTAACAGAACTCCCCCTTGATGTGGAAATAAAAATAATTGAAAATATTAAATCATAATTCATATCAAGATTGTCATTTAAAAACCCCGATAATATTTCGGAGTTTTTAAATATATATTTCTCTGTACTGCTTTGTCAAAACAAAAAGCGTTGACGGTATGTTGACGGAAAGTGGTCTAAATTAGATATTTTCTAAAAAGTGCTCTTATCGCTTCGAATCCTGCCTGCCGGCAGGCAGGCTTGTTCGTCCACAATAATAATTCACAATTCAAGATTTATACCGTTAAATTATTTCCATTTAACTGGTACCTGACTCCAGGCAGTTTTATATTGCTCCAGTTTGTGAGGATATTTTTGCGCCTAACTCGTTGGCTATGGTGCAGGCTTTTTTAATATCATTGTTGAGTAGATAGTCTGATAAAAAGCCTGCGCTAAAAGCGTCGCCAGCTCCTATAGTATCTATAACTTTTGTTTTAATTCCAGGAAGTTCAATCTCTGAGTTATTATTATATGCTAGACAACCATTTTCACCGCGAGTAATAATGACAACTTCAAGCAAAAAATCATTTATTAATTTTTTAGCCAGAGCTTTAGAACTATATTTTTCTCGGTAGAGGATGGTATTTAAATATTCTGCTTCATTATTATTTAGTTTAAGGAGGGAGGAGCGTTTTAATGAATCAGTAATGATTTTTTTTGAAAAATAATTTTGTCGTAAATTCAGGTCACAAAAAACATGTTTGGTATTTATTGTTTCTAGTAAAGAAAAAAGAGTATTACGAGACCTAGGTTGACGTTGGGAGAGGGTGCCAAAACAAAAGCAGTCAAATTGTATTTGGGAAATATTTTTTAAGAAGTTTTTATCCAGCACTATATTGTCATAGGCCGTATTCGCAACAATATCATAACTAGGGAGGCCATTATTATCAACCTCGACATTAACTAAACCCGTTTGATGAGAGTTGTCAATTTGAATAAAATCAGTTTTTATTTGAAGTTTTTTTATTTTTTCTAATGCATCATGTCCATATTGGTCCTTACCTACATTTGAGATCAAAAAAACAGTTATATTTTGTTTAGCAAGATGAGCAGCTAAATTTAGGGGAGCACCACCTAAGTAGTGTTTCCCATGAGTGTTTGGGGTCAAGTCTTGTATTTTGACTTCTCGCCTCGTCTCAGTCTCTCAAAAAAGCTGCGACTTTTTTATTTTTTGGAAATATTTTTAGAGTCCTCTATAGAGTACCCTATAGGGTACTCTATTTACTGAACAAATATTAACGACCTGCAAAAAAGCTCCACACACAGTATGGAGCCAGCTGGTCTGGCTGTTTTGTTGATCTGTGGAGTTTTAGTGGTTAATACATAGGTATTAATTAGAAATTTATTTAAAATAATTATCGTTAAATATTTTGCTTAATTATACAAAAAGTCAAAATACAAGACTTGACCCCATTTTACCATTATTGATAACAGAATAAGTAGAAAAGCAATTGTTTTTCGGAATTGTAATACTTTCTTGATGTTCATTTGTGTAAAGTGATTTGTTATTCGCCAGCTGGCGGATCGCAATGACAAGAGGAGAGGGAAAATATCTGTGGGGTTTCTGGATTCTCAATCGAGTTGAGGATGACAAAAGGAAGGGATGTTTTTTATTAATCTGATGCTGGGCAGTTTGTGGCTTTTCGGAAGCCGGCTTTTTGGGCTTCTGCTTCGGTGCAGAAATAAAGATAGTTAAATATATGTTGTAATAAAGTACCCCAAGTACCCCTCGAAGCGATTGAGTAAATTTGGTATAATAGGTAATGTAAAACATAATGCAAATTTATGGTAAAAAAGAAATATATTATTACATTCGCAGGACCTGTAGGCAGTTCCAAAACTCCAATCAGCAACTACTTGAGTACTAAACTTGGTTTGCCAGTTTATAATAATGATTCTGTGAGAACAGAGGTTTTAGAGGATTTAGGTGAGTACAATGAAGATGAATTTTTAAGAAGAAGGGATGAGAGAATTAAATATATTTTGGAAGCAAGAAAGTCATTTATCCTCGATGTTAGTATTGATAGAATTTGGAAAGAATACAAAGAAAAAATTAAGGAAATGGGATATGAAATTTTTATTATAAGTTTAGATTTGAGTAAGGAATTTTTAACTAAACTATATAAAATAAAGGGATATTTCGAATCTTTAGAAAAAATAGATGAGAATATGAATGATCATAAAATATTTTTGGAAAATTTTTCAGAAGAGATATCTATAAGCATAGATGATAAAAATTTCCTCGATAGACTAGATAAATCACACAGGGCTATACAGAAATGGGTTTCACCTGACAACATGGACTAGCATTGTCAAAACTCTGGAGTAAAATAAAAAAATATCTATCGGTATTTTTTGTTATAGTAACCAATTTTAATAGAGTACCCTATCGGGTACTCTATTTTTGTGCTAATATATTAATATGAATAAAGATATAATAAAATTGAATAAAAAAAGTGAGTATAGTTATACTATAACTATTCCTAAACATCTTATCGATAAATACGGTTGGAAGGCTAAGCAGAAGTTGACCATTGAAGATAAGGGGAGAGGATCACTTGAGATTAAAGACTGGCGAAGGAAATAATACGACATTAATTACTATTGATGTCGTTTTTTTAATATTTTGATTGAGAAAAGTTGCATAATTATAATAGAGGAGGCTTGCTATGAAGATGATATTTTTGCTACTTTTGTTAACTATTGTTCCTTGTAAAATTAAAGCTGAAGAAAATCGAGACTTTGAGATAGGCGCAAACAACATTTATTGGCAGGAAAAATTTCATGAAAATTTAAGCAGGGTTGAACCAGAAAATCCGAAGTACTCTTTGGTGTTTAAAGCATTTTTTGACATGATACGTAAACACAATCCTCCAATAGATAGGTTGGCTCATTGGGCTGGTGAAAATCTAGGAACTTTTATGCCTTCTGGTATTATTTCTTTGAAAAAAGATGGAGAAATAAACCATAAAAAAATAAATGTTAATATTTTTAATGGTGGAGATGAAAAAAAGAAGATGGAGGAAGTCCAAAAAAAAGAAACTCTATTGTTTGAATACGAATTGGTTCCAATAGTGCATTCTCGTGGCAAACTTGGTTTGCGTATTAACTTCAAAAAGATTGTCGGCAAAATTAATTTTTCTTGGGAAAATAGATTGGAAGATTATAAAAGAACAGAGCAAGAAGTTTCTAGGTATCATACTTCAAGTATTTTGTGGGCTAGTTTTTACTTCTAGGGTTTTAGGAAGGAGGATGATATGAAAATAAGTTATTTAGTGATTATTGTTTTTCTTTTTTGTGTCTCTTTTTCTTTTGCTTCGAAATTGAATGATAATTCTAATTTGGTTTATTACGCCAATAATGGAGCAAGGGTTATGGACGAGTACTTTTCAAAATACTGGGACATGGATAAAATAATTATACTGGATGTTCAAACAGCTAGCCCTGAAACAGGGCATTTACCAGTATATGATGTTTTCCGTTGTTATGCCTTTGAAGCAAAGGGTGGAACACAGTTAATATCTTCAGGATCAAAAGCAGAAGCTTTTTATTATTTGATTTTTATTTCAGAAGGGAAGGATTATCGAATATATCTCGACAAAGAGTTGAATGAAATATTCAGAATGTAATTCAATTGCATATTTGAAAACAACGCAGCACAATAGTGCTGCGTTTTCTTTTGATTATTTAGAATAAAGGATGAAAGATAGATCTGACTTCAATGATTGAAAAAAGGTACCTGACCCCTTTTCTTTTCTGACCCCTTTTCTTTTTGACCCCTTTTCTTTTTGACGAGAGACTGTGACGGGGCGAAACAAGCCCGGAATGACGGGAAGTGGTATTGTTTTATTGGCTTGCATTTTTCATTGTACTAGTATAATGTGACATTAATTAATATTCGCTGTTTTAAAATTTATAATCACTTCGAATGGGAGGTAAAAAATGAAATATCTTGGGAATGAAAAGGGGTTCACTCTTATTGAATTAATTAAGTTTATTGGATATTTTGCAGGTTTCTTTGTTGTTTTTGGGTTAATTGGTGGCTTTGTGATGGGGAATTTTTGGGTTGGTGAAGAGTCTGCTTTAAAGGCAGTACAACATACTAACTCTTCACAAAAAACTAATCCTCCAATAACGAAAGTTACTAACTTAGACCGAAATATTTGGGCTAAGAGTAAGGCATATGTGGAAGATTCGGAAGGTAATCGAAAGATATATTATATTGATTCTTGTCTTATGCAGAACAAAGTGGCTACTCAAATTATTGAAAAATGAAATTAACAAGAGGAGGTCCTTATGCCAAAATTTCTTAAGTTCATGATCTTCGCTCTTTTTATTATCGCCTTATTGTTACCATTTTTAGTATAAAAACTTTTTAAGGAGATTGTTATGATGAATAAAAATGGTTTTACTTTGATATAATTAATGATTGTAATTGCGATTGTTTCGATATTGACATCAATAGTTATTCCTCAATATGCAAAGTGGAAAGGATCAGACAATAAACATGTTGAAAAAGTTGAAAAAAAATCAGCGGCTGAAATGCCTGATAGTGAAAACAGGGATATTATCAAAAAGTTGTAAAATTAATGAGCATGCTACGGTATGCTCATTTTGATTTTGTTGAGAATAGATAAGGTTACGGATAGAGATAAAAGGGGTCAGGTACCTTTTACTTTTCATCCCGTCGCAGTCTCTTGAAAGAGGACTGCGACGTTTTTATTTTAGAAATATTTTTAGAGTCCTCTATAGAGTACCCTATAGGGTACTCTATTATTTGGAATTAATTTGCTGTGTACAAAGAGATTGCTTTTCCGCCAGCTGGCG
>JAQIDC010000050.1 GCA_027858235.1 Patescibacteria group bacterium
TAGTCAATATTAATAGGAAATCAACATAAAATTTTTCTAAAATCTATAATCGACATTTTACTCAAAAAGCTATGTAGGTACATCGGTACGTGCATGGTTTTTTCTCTAAATTTTAAAAAAAATAAAGATATCCAAAACATATATCTCCTTTGTCATTCCCCTCTTGAGAGGGGTGGCAGCTTTGCTGACGGGGTGTGTTTTCCTAATTGTTACGCATTTAATCTCACCAATCTTAACACACCTCACCCTACAGGTACTCCTCTCAACAAGGTGAATCGCGTCTATGACGTGGTGAATAATGACAAAATTTAGGGTACTCTATAGAGTACCCTATAGAGTACCCTATTCTCAAATTTGAAGAAATATTAATTATTTAAATTTTGCAAAAAACTCCCAATTTCAGAATCAGGAGTTTTCGTTTTTCAATATTATGAAAAAATATTTTTTTCTATTTTTTAATTTTATTCTTCGCAAAAATAAATATCATTATAGGGATAGAGATAAATAGAAGCAAATACATCAGTTTCGATCCTCCACTATCTTCAGTTTTTGTAATTTCTCTTTTTTCCACCCCCTCAGAAACTGTATCGCTATATTCTCCACTCTCTATTTCCTCTACAAGTTTTTCATATGCAATAACTTCGTCCGCCTTGTCTAGTTCGGCGTAAATCATATCCTTTGTAGCGTCAAGATAAAGTTGCGAAGTCAGGGCATCTTGAAATTGGGAAAAAACTTCTTCATCTACTACATACTTTATTTTCCATCCATCAATGTTGTTAAATAATGCTACATAATTTTTTTGAAGCTCTACTTCTCCCTCCTCAGATACTAGAGTCGATTTCATATTAAAATACATCAAAGCATCTTCGGTCTCCATTTTACAATTATAAGGACTCAGTTCATAACTCTTTGTATCATAGACCTCCCAGGCAGATCCTACGTATTCTTCATAATTATCAAGCAAATTTTCTCGAACATAATTGACATCTATCACGGTCATGTATTCGTCAATATTTTCATCCTGACTTGCCTTGTAATACTTATCAAGAATTGGCCTCAGCTCATCACATGAATCAGCTTGGACAAGGCCTACATTAAATATAAACAAGAATACAAATGATACTATAATTGATATTTTCATTTTATTATTCATATATTTAATTATTATCTAGATAAGTATATAAAACACTAATTACCTGAGCATCAGCATCTCTAAAGCCCTCTTCACTTGTCACGCCAATCATAACTGGATATGGAATACTTTTTTCTTGGGCTCTATCAATTTTTTTTTCTTTGCTCAAATATTCCAGATTTCCTTTCCAAACATTTGTCATCAGATTAAAAACCAAGGAAAATGTTCCTGTTACCTTTTGAGCATATTTCCCAACAAAAGGAATAGCCTTGGGCGCCATGGCAACAGCACCGACTGTTGATTGCAATATATTTATACCACCAATGCCCCAATCATAGGTTGATTCCCAGAAATCTTTTCGCGTAGCACCATCAACAGCCTTCCCAAGGTCTTTGGCATGAGACTCAACATTTGTCCCAGTTTGAGTTAGTTTAATAGCATTCTGGACATCACCAGCTAGTCCACTTGCCTTATCTAGATGTCGCATTGTTTTCTCAATCTTATCAACTTTTCCATACACACCTTTGGCGCTCGTATAACCCTTTTCATAAAGACCTGACAAGGCTTGTTTTGATTTCCCCAAGCTAGCCATGCGTCTATCTACACCGAAACCAACCAAGTCGACTGCGAACCCCTCCATTGTCCCCCGTTGCAAATCCCACATATTAAGACCATTTAATTGCGTAAGCATATCGAAGTTACTTAATTTCGGAGGTTGGACTCGAATTGAAATCCATTTATTGGTTTCGCACTCAAATTCTTGAATCTGGGTCGCAACCTCTCCTTGTCCAAATTCACTAACTTTTATCACCGGTATCTTATTGGCCAGATATTTCTCGTACGGAACTTTTATAGTACATTTAACCTTGTCGTGATATTCGTCATTTATTTTGAATTTGAAAGTGCTATCAGCCACATCATCTATCTCAACAACAGTTTTTTCTGTTTCAATTTGAGGAGTAGCGTCTTTCATATGAACCTTGTAGATAAATCTCTTGGAGATTAGATTATCACTTTTATCAACCAAGTAAACCGCCACATATTCTGTCGGCAAATACGGGCCCGTATAAAGAATAGGACCAGTACTTTGCAAATATTGACTCTCAAGAACATCGTCAACTTTTACTTTTAGCTTGTTATCACCGACGCTAGCTTCTTGGAAATGAATTTGTGATTTTGGATTTATTATTTCATATTGTAAATATACGTCTTTGTACAGTTCTTCATCACTAACATCCACAATCTCTTCACCCTTTTTATCAAAAGCTTTCCCGTCAATATTTACCGAAACTGAAAAACTTGTATCCTTATCAGTCCCTGTGTTTACGACTCCGCTGTTCCAAATTGTAGCTTCATTATTATAACGAAAACTAATCTCAAATTTTCTATCCTCCATTTCTTTCTTTTCTTTAACAAGTTCTTTTACTCCAGGCTCTCCTCCTGCCATTATCTCATTATAAACATCTGATGATTGAAAGTCGCCATCCAAATCATACTCGGTAAAAACTGGATGATAGTTCATGTTACTACTAACATTGATAGTTTGCATTAATTCTTCAAAATCTTTTTCTGGATACTTTTGCATTGTAATATTCTTGGCAAAAGTTCTCACCATCTCATTAAATTCTTCCATTTGTCCTTGATATTCTCCGGTAGAAATATGTTCTCCTCTTTTTTTGAAATTAAATGGATATACTTTTTGCTTTTCGGAAGCAAAATTATTCTGAACAACAATGACACGAGCCTCACAGTAATAGAACGCCCTTTCGCTAATCATAGAATTACACCCATTCACTAAATAAATTTTATCGATAGTTTTGTCTATCGGTTTTATTTCTTCTAAATTAATAACAGGTTCTGCCTGATATGGTGCTCCCGTTAAAGAACTTGTGTTCTTGGCCTTCTCTATTCTTTTAGCCAGTTCCTCCTTGGATTCGTTCTTGTCAAAATCAGCATCAAGATTCTCCGTTATGTACATATCAGAATACCCCATCCCTCTACTTTCTCCCACTTTATGATTAGCTTTAATATCTACGAATCTAAAATTTTCTTTTTTAAAACTCTCCTGAAGACTTGGTTCAAATTTTCCTGGCAGAGGACCAAGGGGATGTTTAAGAACATAATCAGTATTTTTAAATACTCTAAAAAGATATTTTTCTTCCGTCTCAGAATATGCCTCTATTTTAATTTGGAGCTTATTATCAAAAGAATAAGTGGGGACTTTATCACTGAATTTTATATAGCTCTCACCGACATACGGTATCTTAGCCCCCTCTGTGTCTCCGCTCCCCATATGAAAAACAAAATAATCTATTTCCTCCTTTATTTCCTTGTCATTAACTATAATAAAAAAATTAGCCTCTTCTTCGGCAACCAAAGGTTGATCAGGAACTGCCAACTCTACTGGATAGGTATCATTCCCAGCAAAGACAGTGTCGGCTTGAGGAAAACCTATAAAAAGAAAAGAAAAAATAAGAAAACCTATAAATATTTTTTTAATTCTAAAATTTTTCATTTATTTATTATTAAAAAATAATTAATTTACCTTTAATCTAGCATTATTTGTTTTTAAAATCAATGAAAAACAGCCTTCTATTGAGAGGGCTGTTTTGTAAATATCATTAATAGAATTCTACTGTGCTTTTTTGAATGCTTTTCTCTTTCTTGAACCACTTCTTCCTGAAAAATTATTATTACTTTTTCTGTCACCCCTTTCCCTGTCATTTCTTCTATTTCCTCCACTGTTTCTACTTCCATCATTTCGTCTTCCTCCTCCGCCTCCACTATTTCTAGAGAAGGTTGATTTTGCAATACTGTCATTACTGACAATAGTAACAACAATATTCTTTCCCTTGAATCTAGTTCTAGAAAGAACCTGCTTAACTTCTTCTGATCTTTCTTTCTCTACTGCAAAAATTGTATATTCTGGCATTATGCTAATCTTTCCGATTTCTACTCCCTTTAATTCTCTACTAGCATTTATGAATCCAAAAATCACCTTAACATCAACTCCGTGTTTTTTACCAAAACCAATTTTCAAGGCAGCAGTTTCTATTTCATCTCTCTGAGAATTTGGTGCCTTTGAATTAGCATTCAAATCCCGAGCATTTTTATAAGCATCAATTATATGACTAAACTTATCATTAACAAAATAGTTAATTAAATCTTCTTTTTTAACTTTACTTAATTTTTCTGCAAATTCTTCAAAATACTTATCCTTAGCGGCTGGTATTTCTTCTGTATTTTCAATTTTAGCAATAATTTCATCCATTTGTTTTTTACAAACGTCTTGTCCGTCTGGTACCTTTTTGAATTCAACTTTTTTGCCAATAATTTTTTCAATATCTGTTATCCTTCTTGTGTCGCGTGGTCCAACTATAGTTACAGCAACTCCACTTTTTGAAGCTCTTCCTGTTCTTCCGGTTCTATGAGTGTATGCCTCGTTTTGATCAGGCAGATTATAATTAATTACATGAGACAAATCACTTACATCGATTCCACGAGCAGCAACATCTGTAGCCACAAGTAAACGAATGTATTTCTTTTTAAATCTGTCCATGATTTTAGTACGTTGGGTTTGTGCAATATCTCCATGCAACGCTTCTGTGTCATAGCCGGCTTGTTTTAACTTGTCCGCCACTTCTTGAGTTTCTCTTCTGGTTCGACAAAATAAAATACCGTATACACCAGGTAAAGAATCAAGAATTCGTTTTAATGCCTCAAAACGATCTCTGGCCTGGACTACATAATACTCATGACTAACATTTTTAGCACCAACATTTTTCTCTCCAACACTTATTTCGTTGGATTCTTTCATGTATTTCATAGCGATATTACTAACGCTCTTAGACATAGTTGCTGAGAAAAGTAGAGTTTGCCTAGCTTTTGGAGTTTCCTCTAGAATGACGTCTAAATCATCCTTGAATCCCATATCAAGCATTTCATCTGCTTCATCTAGAACAACCCACTTAATAGTTTGAAGTTTTAAAACTTTTCTTCTGATTAAGTCGTGCACACGGCCTGGTGTTCCTACTACAATATTGGTTCCACGTTTAAGTGAATTGATTTGGATATCAATTCTTTCCCCACCATAAACAGGAGTAGTAATTACTCCTTTATAGTATTTTGTATATGTTTTGATATCAGCTGATATCTGCATTGCCAATTCTCTAGTTGGACAAAGGATAATGGCTTGAAGTTCTCTCCCATCTGCCTTTATTTGATTTAGAATAGGCAAAGAAAAAGCAGCCGTTTTCCCTGTTCCAGTTTGAGCCAACGCAACCAAGTCTTTCTTTGATTCCAAAATTTGTGGAATTGCTTTATCTTGAATTGGTGATGGTTCTACGAAACCTAGGTCATCGAGACCACGAATAATGTCGGGATTTAATCCCAACTCTTTGAATGTTGTCATAATTGTTATATACCTAAAGACCCAAAAATAGTATTTTTAAAGCCGTCGGTTTAAATCCTTTCATTAAAGAATTTCTATAAATTGCATTATCACAATTATGACAGCCTCCCAAGAGTTCAAGAAGTTATATATTTAATTTTTTATAATCGCAACCCTAATAATCACATATTTTTTAATTTTTGTCAACACCTGAAATAACTTATGTAAATTTTAATGTAAAATTAACCAAAAAAGTATATAATTTTAATATAATTAAGTAATCAATAAATTTATGAATCTTTTTAGATGGAGCGAAAATCAAATCCGCAAGTTCAATATCTGGGATTTTGTTGTATTTAAAATTTATTTATTTTCCCTCGGAGCAATAGTTGGTGCTTATTTTTCTCAATTTGTTATTGACTACGTTTGGGATTTTACCTTTGTTGTTATTGCTTCTCTGATGTGGCTACTCTACCGAATGTTTAGATAGGCTCTGAAAATTAAATACATATTTTAAAACTTGATAAAAATAATTTATCCTTGATATTTTTAGTACAAAAAACCCTGGCGCCTAGCCAGGGTTTTTATATGAATACAATATTCGATTGACTATCTATTCCAAAGTCTCTTAAAAGCTAGCCAAACAAATTTAGCTACCAGAACAATTATTAGCAAATAGAGTAAATATTGAAAAGTAAATGCTATCAATGTAATTAAACCTATACTCAAATCTTGTGCAACGCCATTCATCTCTCTCACAAAACTCTTAATAGAATTTTTCCAAGAATCTTTCAACTGGTCAACATCTACATATTTATTTTCATAAATACTCACATTAAAATATGTATATTCAAGCCTATCTAGCTGTTCGGCTTTCATTCTAGAGAGTTTCTCAAGTTGAGCGCTAGTATTTATTTTTTCTTGGGAGAGTCTTTCTATTATTTTTATTTTACTATCTATTATACTTGCCAAGCTAGTAGCATCTCTGGTTTGGGTGGCTAATTTAGAAATTTCGTCGTATGAAACTATAGCACTAGACAATGTATCATCTATCGTTTCAAGTTTTCTTTTTAAAACATCTTCTTCACTTGTAAAATCTTCTATTTGTTTTTTAATTGATTGAACACTCTCATTCAAGTCACGAGGGTCAAGAGAATTAACAATTGCTAGAACTTCTTCAACATTGTCTTTTTTAACTTTGAATCTGAAATTACAATTATTATCAGAGTTATTTGAAGTTTCAAATATTACATATTCTTTTTCTTTTAATGAAAGAATAGTCCCGCAAGACTCATCTAGGCTGCGAGTTTCAATTGTCGCCCTGTATTCTGTAACTTCAAATTCCTCCACATCCATTCCTGGAGTAAATTCATTGTCATAATTAACAATATTCCTAGTAGACAAAATTGAATCCGAAGCACTTTCCATAATATTTTTTGTAGAAATACTACTCCCACCTAATCCAGTGGTTTGGGAAACATATTGACGATCACCGGAAACTGAACGCAAGACACTATTTATCAGACCAAATGAAAATATAACCAGGACAAGTCCTAAAAAAGCAACTCCAAAAATTTTTGCTATTTTTCCAGGATTTAAATCAAGCTTTTCAAAAAGATTCATTTTATTATAATTAATAATTATATATTTATTATATCACAAAATACCCTTAAAAATACATTAAAATTATATAAAATTTAGATAGCCCTCTTTTTAATAATTCATTTTTAAATTTATTCTTCCCTAGAAACATCCTTAGCTCCAAGCTCATACCAATTTATTTTTCGAGATATATACATCACTATTGCAAGAATTACGAACAAACCAATCGATCCCACCAATAAGGCGTAATCCTCTAATTGAATGATTGTATACATGAAGAGATACACAATCAAGAGAATACCACCCTGAAGAATAGTCAATCTGTTGTTCTTGAATATATGTTTTGAATATACTGTAATCATAATTGCTGTAATTGTTGCAGATATAAGATAAGCGTAGTTAAAACTCGTATGTTCTGACAGCGAAAGGAGCAGTGAGAAGAAAAGCACAATAGCAAGACCAACCAAAATATATTGAATAGGATGAACTTTAATTTTATTCATTGCTTCCGCGAAGAAAAATATCAAGAAAGTGAGAGCAATAAGCATGATAGCGTATTTGATTGAACGAGTGTTCTTTTGATATTCATCAACTGGAACAAACATATTCACTCCAAATTTCGACGAAGAAAAATCTTGAATATTATCTCCTATCCAGCCCTGGGGAATGCTTCTGTTATATTCTAATATTTTCCAGTTTGCTGTAAAACCATCCTCACCAACCGTTCTTTCATCAGGAAGAAATGATCCAATAAAACTAGGTGATTGCCAAGATGATGTTAAAGCAACATTTGTCTCTGTCCCTAGCGGTACAAAATTCAAATCTTGACTACCATTTAAACTAATTGCGAAACTGAACTTATATTTTTCAAAAACGTCTGCCCCCAGAGGAACCTTAGCATTTATCCCTGATCCATTATTATTTACGGCTGTTTCTATCATTGATACTGGCTTTCGTGGATCAAATTGGTCGATTGTATTGCCACCAAGATAAATATTTACTCCAAGACCTGGTTTTGCATCAAGTTTTTTTTCATTCCATAGAATATCTATATTTTCATTTATTCCTCTAACATCTGGTATTCCTACTGAAATTAAAGCATCTTCCCAAATTACGTCTTCTGGTTTAATCTTAAGTTCATCAAAACTTGGTTGTGAAAATTCCCCCTTGAAAGCTAGCCCTGTCTCATATACGACAACATCATATATTCCACGGTTTAGCATTTCAGAGTTAATATCACCGCTTATATCAAGTGTGTCAGGAAGAAAATGAGCGTACTTAATTGTTTCAATCAATTTGTCATCTTCTGTCTCAACTAATTTTTTATAAGGCACTGTCAATATTGGTCCGATCAGTGTTTGTTTATTCCCCCACTTTGAACTAACCTCAACAATAGCCTCTTCACTTCTCCATTCCCTTTCATTGATTAAATTTTTAATCATCCCAGTAGGAATCATAAACAAAAGCATCAAAAAACCGATAGCAATTAACTTCAAGAACACATTAGATTTAATTTGAATAGACATATCATTTAATTATATTTATGTTTGAATGGTATGTAATTTGGTCATTACTGTCAAACAGCGTCTTAATCAATTAAAATGCTATAAATAGTTGATATAATCAATTATTCGAAAAACTATTGACAAAAAAATGTATATATGCTAATATATCAATGTTAGTTTAATTACTAGCCATCCTATATTTAGGGTGACAAATATTTAAAGTGTAGAGATTATTAATTTCTCCTTTAGTATTTACTTAATTAATTATCTTTACATTTACATGCAAGGAACAATCAAAAAGTTGACTGATAAGAACTTCGGTTTTATCACTCAAGAAGGCGCTGACGATTTATTTTTTCACGCTAACAACCTAGACGGCGTTGATTTCGATCAACTAAGAGAAGGTGATGCTGTTTCATTTGAAGTTGAAGAAACTCCAAAAGGAAAAGCTGCAGTCAATATCAAAAAAGCGTAATACTTTTTTATATAGATTCAAAAAACAGACCCACTCGGGTCTGTTTTTATTTTGCTCAATATTATTGTTGAAATCCTTGCATCATTTTTTCAAGTTCCTCCATATTAAGTTCTTCCATATCAATTTCTTCCCCCATATCAATCTGTTCTTGAATTTTATTACTAGTATCCATAATTCCGCCCATCATGTCATTTAAATTTTGAAATTCAACATCTTTTGGTTCTTCAAATAAACTATCGCTGTTTTTTACTTCTTTACAATCATATTCGAAACCAGAATCTTCCCATTCCTCTGCCATGCTATCAAAATCACCATCATCACTTTCATATTCTTCTTCAATTACTCCAGCTCTTTCATCTAGTTCTTTCATATTCATCTTGGTTCCTTTCTTAATGTCCTTATCCCACATGTATGTCCAATCCCCAACCGTTAACACAGCACCATTTGTAGCTTCTGACATTTCACCTTGAGAGTCAGTAGATATATAAGGAACACCTTCCATGTAGGAATCCTCCCCTCTTGTGGTTACGACAACATCTCCTTCTGGAGATTTAATTGTACACTCAACTACTTTGTCTCCACTAAACCAATCTTTTAGTGTTTTTTTCTCCAACACTTGCATTCCTCCTTCTTTGATATTATTTTCAACTTGTTTTTCTTCCTCCTTTTTACTACATGCACTAAGACTTAGGGCTAAAACCAAAAGCAAAGTGATTACAATTTTTTTGTTCATAGATTTATATTAAGATTTAAATTATACACCGAATTTGAAATTTTTGTTTTTTCTGGAAACTATATCTAGGTGTCCCAATTTTTCCCAGCTTTCAGCTTCATAAATTATTTTACTCATAATTCTAACAGCCTCTACCGGATTAGCCCCAATTGCGGTTTCCTCGGAAAGCATCACAGCGTTTGCTCCATCAAGCACGGCATTGGCAACATCCGAAGCCTCGGCACGTGTGGGTTTTTTATTTGAAACCATAGAAAGTAGCATTTCGGTAGCCACAATAACTATTTCATTTTTCTTTCTGCAAGACAAAACAATCTCTTTTTGAGCAAATGGAACTTTTTCAATTGGTATTGACCTTCCCAAATCACCACGAGCAACCATCAAAGAGTCTGTTTTCTCTAAAATTGACTTGAAATTAAAAAGAGACTCCTCTGTTTCTATCTTGGCAATAATATTAGTTAATAATCCTATTTTCTTAAATTCTTTTTTTAATTTAACCACTTCATCTGATTTTTTAATATAGGAAACAGCAACATATTCTGACTTTTTATTAAATGCAAGCTGTATCCCTTCTGAATGATTATATCTTGGCAAATCTATAAGAATAGCAACCTTTCTTCCTATTTTTGATGAAGCTTTTCTGACGCTATCAATAACCTGAGAATGCTCTTCTTGACTACCATATTTGAGATTAAAACGAAAAATATCTACTCCTTCTTTAATTAATTTAGATATGACAATATACCTACTCGAAGCAGGTCCAAGTGTCGCAACTATTTTGATTTTTCTAATATTAGTATCAATTTTCATAATACATTCTAATTTATCTTTCATTACTATTATATCACAATTATAAACAAAACAAATAATTATTTTAATACTAGCCAAGAAACTAGAATATGCTATTATTTACTTGAAATGCTAATATTATTATTCCAATGTCTACTTTATTGCAAATAAAAAAAATATCAAAATCATTTGGACCTCATTTTATATTCAGTGAGGCTAGTTTTAATATTGACGACAAACAAAAGATTGGTGTTATTGGAAGAAATGGAGCAGGAAAAACCACCCTACTTAAAATGATAATTGGTGAAGAAAATGTTGATGGAGGTGAAATAGCAATATTCAAAAGAACAAGGATTGGCTACTTGGAACAACAAAACGAGTTTAATGATGAAGAATCTGTCATTGAGTTTTTAATTCGAGATAGCAATAAAGAATCATGGGAATGTGCCAAGGTCGCAGGAAAGTTTCAATTAAAAAATGAATTACTAGATTCAAAAATAGAAAGTCTCTCTGGCGGATACCAAATGCGTGTCAGGCTCACTGCGATGCTTCTTCGTGATCCAAATTTATTATTACTTGATGAGCCAACAAATCATCTTGATTTGTCCACGCTATTACTTCTAGAAAATTTCCTGAAAACATACAACGGTTCATACTTAATCATTTCCCATGATAGAGAATTTCTCCGTAACACTTGCAATGAAACCCTTGAGGTCGATCAAGGTAAACTATATTATTTTCCCCTTTCACTCGACGGCTACCTTGAGCAAAAAGATTTAAAAAAGAAAACAGACGAAAAATATAACAAGAAAATTAAGCAACAACAAAAACACTTGCAAGAATTTGTTGATAGGTTTAGGTACAAAGCCTCAAAGGCTACTCAGGCTCAATCAAAATTAAAACAAATCAAAAAATTAAATGAAGTTGAAATAAGGCAATCTCTGAAAACAGCCAGAATATTTATTCCTGAAGTTGAGAGTAAAAAAGGATTTGCCTTTCGATCCGAAAAACTTTCTATCGGTTATAATAAAAAATCTATTGCCAATAATATTTCAATAGACATTAGAAAGGGTGATCACATAGCAGTCCTCGGAGATAACGGACAAGGTAAAACAACATTCTTAAAAACACTCAATAATGAACTAAAAAGTATTTCAGGTGATTTCCGATGGATGCCAAATATTAAAATAGCCTCATACGCTCAGCACGTCACCAAAGATTTAAATCCTCAAGAGCAAATTGGTTCATACCTAGAAAGACAAGCAGGAGCCAATGTCACCACCGAAGATGTCTTTCGAATAGCTGGAAATTTTTTATTTTACGGAGACGATATTAAAAAACCGATATCAGTTCTTTCTGGTGGCGAAAAAGCACGACTATGCATCGCTGGAATGCTCCTTCAGGAATGTAATGTTCTCCTTCTTGATGAACCAACGAATCATCTTGATTTTGAAACAGTTGATATGCTAGGACAAGCCCTAGCCAAGAGTAATGCAACTATTTTATTTATTAGCCACAACCGTGATTTCATTCATTCTCTCGCTACCAATATAATTGAAGTAGCTGACGGAGAAATAAAAATGAGTGGTTATAACTACGAGGAATACCTACATCACATCTATTTAAAATCTGGTTTGAAAGAATCAAAAATAAAAAAAGATCCTAATACTTTAGTAAATATTGTTCAAGATAAAGAAGAAAGAATCGCCAGACTTGAAAAAAGAAAAGAGTTATCAAAAGAATTAAAAAAACTGGAATATGAAATCCAGTATAACAAAGCAATTGAGCAAAAATTACTTAAAGAATATGAAAGAGATAATTATAAATTCTCACGAGAAAGAGATGAGAAAATGAAAGAAATAAAAGACACTCTATTTGAACAAGAGGTTAGACAAATGGAGATTGAGGAAGAGCTTGAAAGTTTTAAATAAATGTTCTCTATATATATACAATATAATTATACATAAGCCAAAAGTGGCAAAAACTTCCAATCATAACAAATACATGAAAAACTTCATGAAGACCAAACAATCTATCTTTGGGGAAAATTTTATCTATCACAAAAAATACTACACCTATCGTATAGGCCAATCCTCCACTCACTAACCAAATAATTCCTGATAGATCAAAAATTTTAATTAAGCTTGGTAAGACAATAACAATTAACCATCCCATTATAAGATACATTAGAATATGAACCCAGGGCTTTAGATTAATTTTAAAAATTTGTGTAACCACGCCAAGAACTGCCATTCCCCAAACAACTCCAAAAATAGACCAGCCCCAAGGGCCTCTTATCGGAACCAGAGCTATTGGCGTATATGTTCCAGCGATAAGTATAAATATAAAAGAAAGGTCAACTCTCATAAAAGCATTTTTATGCTTATGATCCTTTGATAGGAAATGATATACGGTACTCGCCAAGTAAAGCAAAATCAAGCTCGCTCCAAATATTGAGAATGAAACAACATGCCATGATGTACCATGGATTGCAGAAACAACAACCATAAGAACTAAACCAGCGATAGAAAGGAAAAATCCAATCAGATGAGTTAGACTACTCATTAATTCATTATTTTTTATATTTTTCATATTATTATTGTATCACCAAAATAGAGTACTCTATAGGGTACTCTATAGGGTACTCTATAGAGTACCCTATTTAAATACTGCCGTAGTATAAGAACTATTTAGTCCTATTCCAAGATATGCATGGTCACCAAGCATATTTTTGTTGTGTGCTGGGCTATTTTTCCACATATCAAATAACTTCTGGGCTGTACTTACTCCAAAAGCTAAATTTTCAGCATCACAAATTGTTCCAGCAGTGGAACATCTTTCTGAAAAACTAGATCCACCGTCACCAGCATGACTAAATTCTCCATTGACATTCATCCAAGTTGAATGATTTAGGGCCACAGTATTTAGCTTAGAGTCGTATGACAAGCTCGATTTTCCATTCTGTTTTCGATATTCATTTAGCATACAAAGGAATTGCTCATCAAAACTTCCAGTATTACAAACAACCTTTACTTCACTTGGCTCCACCTTCGCTTCTTCAATTATTTTGTCGTCCTTTACTATTAAGTTAGGTAGGTCTTCTTTAATTTTTTCCATGTCATATTCAGAATAATCATTACCACTTAAATTAAACTCTTTCAAATTTTTTAATTTAGCAAGCTCCAAGGGGAGGCCCGTTATTTCATTATTAGCATAGTTAAGCTCTTCTAACTTCTCTAACTGTCCTATCTCTGCTGGAATTCCTGTCATGTCATTATTTGAAACATTTAACTTTTCCAGATTCTTCAATTTACCTATTTGTGAAGGCAATGCTCCCTCCAGATTATTATCAGATAGATTGAGTTCTTTTAAGTCCCTCATTCCAAGAACATATTCAGGAAGTTTTTCCAATCCTTGCCCACTTAAATCAAGAATTTCATTTTTTGTCTTAGGAGCATTTACAATTTTAACATCAACAATATCACTAATTACAGAGTTTGAATTATCATTTTTATTAGATATTATCCCATAGCTTAAAAAAACTAATAAAATAGTTAATCCAAGTATAATTAAATTTTTATTCATATGTATTTGTTTATTTCTTATGAGTTACTTTTAGCATATTTAAGCTTTTGTTTCAAGCTTCAATTAAATTTAAACTAAAACTAAAAGCTTTTTGTGTGTTCCAGTCTAAAATTGGTTTTTTTAAGAAAAAACCATTACACAATTTTAAATATAAATGATTGTAAATACTTAAGCAGCTTCAAACCTAGCCTTATTTTCCATCATCCATATTTCCATATCCTCTTTGGTATGACTAGAATTTTTCATAAGCTCAAAATGAGCATCATCACAGTGAGGCTTTAATGCTTCCATCCATTCTTCGAATGTTTCACCTTCCGCCGTTACATCACAAAGATCACATATTAGAGTTTTCATAGTATTAGATTTTATTAAATTACTTTATTATAATAATAAAGAGTTATTAGAAAAAAGTTAAATTTGAATAATGTTATAAGACCTATCTCAAAACAAAAAACATAACCAATGCTAGTCATGTTTTTCATTGCCCAGGATGTTCAATGATGATCGAACTTTTTTACAAACTATTTAGCCTCCCCAACGTTTACATGGCCTGGGATAATTGAAGATATTTTACTCTTAGGAGAAATTCTGTGGATGAAGTTCGACTTAGAATTTCTTCTTATCGATAAAAAAGAAAGACCGCAGAATGAATCATACGGTCTTGTGAATAGTTCCAGCCTTATTCGGTGGGCAACATAAAGGCTAGTAACCAAGGGTTTCTCAATCGTGATCGAGTGTTTTTAAGAGCCTGTTCGACAGCAATTTGCTGATCATAAATATCAGATTGCAATTTGTTGATTTGGGCAACCAGAGTGGTTAACGTTTCTGAAGAGCGAATTTCAGGATACTTAACGAAATATAAATCCACTTTTTCGGGACTAATATTGTCGTACATATTTTTTTCGTGTTCAGGGTATACCTGTGCTAAGTACTTAACAAATTCCGCTGTCAAAGTTTTTGCCTTCGCTTGATAAATTGATTCTACTTTCTGAAATTTTTTGACATCTTCAAAATCATCGACTTGTGATACATATGCGATTCCGGTGGTAATAAAGCCAATTGCGCCAACAATTATACCGACAGCAAGAAGTATTGTTCCGCCAACATTGAAATCAGTCTTATGATGTCCTTTGAGATACCAATTATACCATCCAAAACAAATCGCACTTAAAGCTAGGGGAAATAACGCTCCGTAAAGACATAACATAGTTTTCTCCTTTTCTGAAATGCTTAAGTAAGCTTATGAAAATTTAAGGTTCAATTGCTAATACGATATATTACTATATTATACTTAGAACAATATGTCAACTATTTTTTAAGCATTACTCTAGTATTAAACAATATGTCATTATTCTTTATCTTCAACCCCAATAATGTATAATAAAAGCTATAGAAATAAACAAATGCCAATTTCACCTCAAAAACTAAAGGATAAACTGTCGGATTTTTGCCGATATTTTTTAATGGAAACAAATGTTTTTGATAAATTAGTGATGGTTTACAAGTATTTCATTAAATATTTTTTATTTATTCAACTGTGACTGATTTAGCTAAATTTCTTGGTTGATCAACATCTAGTTCTCTTAAAACGGCAAAATGATATGCGAGTAGCTGAAGAGGGATAACACTCAAAATTGGTGTCAGTAGTTCCAAAGTGTCAGGAATATAGATAACATCATCAGCTAAGTCCTCCAATTCTTTATTGCCTTCGGTAGTGATTGCAATTACACTACCCTTTCGTGCTTTAATTTCCTCAATACTGCTTTTATTTTTTTCATATACACTATCTTTTGGAGCAATTACAATACTCAAATGTTCATCGTCTATCAAGGCAATAGAACCGTGCTTTAATTCGCCCGAAGGAAGACCGAGTGTATTTACGTAAGCCAATTCACGCATTTTAAGAGCACCCTCCATCGCAATGGGCTCATTATATTTTCTGCCTAAATATATTATATTATTAATCTTGAAATATTTTTCTGCAATCTGTTTTATATTTTTTTGATTTAACACTTCTTCCTGTTTTTCTGATAGAGAAGACAATTCTTTTAAAATACTTTTTCCGGTGCTAAAAGACATCTCTCTTTGTCTTCCCAAAAGAACAGTAACTAAAGACAAAATTGTTAATTGAGAGGTAAATGCCTTGGTGGAGGCCACTCCTATTTCTGGACCAACATGATTATAGATTCCAGCATCCGTCAAACGAGATATTGATGACCCGACAGTATTAACGATACCCAGACTAAAGGCTCCCCTATTTATTGCTTCATTTAATGCAGCAATTGTATCGGCTGTTTCTCCAGACTGACTGATAGCCAAGATGGCAGTATTTTTATCTATATTAGTTTTCCGATATCTAAATTCACTAGCATACTCAAGACTAACATTGAGTCCTGAGTATTCTTCAATCATATACCGAGCAACTGCTCCTGCATAATACGCTGTTCCGCAGGCGACAATAATTAATCTATCTATATTTTTTAATCTATCATTCCTATCAAGCCCGCCCAATTTAACTTGAGCGTTTTTTAAATCAATTCTTCCTCGAATAGAATTATTAAGAGCCTCGGGCTGTTCAAATATTTCCTTTTGGGTAAAGTGGGCATAACCGCCCTTTTCGGCCATACTCAAGTCCCAATCAATATTTTCTGTCTTTTCATTTATACTTCCCAATTTTCGATTAACTATTTTATGAGTACCTTTATTTATATCTAGAACATCATCGTCCTCAAGAAATATAACATTTTTGGTATAACTAAGTATGGCTGAAAGATCTGAAGCAATCACGTATTCATCCTCACCTATTCCAAGAATAAGCGGACTTCCCTTTCTGGCAGCAAGAAGTCGATTGGGATAATCCACATGAAAAACAGCCAAACCATATGCACCTTCTATTTTATCAAGAGAGTCGAGCAATGCCCTGTAAATATCTCCCCTATAATTCTCTTCTATCAAATAAGCGACAACTTCTGAGTCTGTTTCTGATTTAAATTTGTGCCCCTTTTCTTCCAAATCCTTTTTAAGATTTTTATAATTTTCAATAATTCCATTATGCACAATCCAAATCTTACCATCACAGCATGAATGAGGATGAGCATTCTCTTCACTGGGCACACCATGAGTCGCCCATCTGGTATGGGCTATCCCAAGGTATACGGGGTCAAGTCTTGTTCTGGTATACGGGGTCAAGTCTTGTTCTCTGCATTGAATTGTTTTTTCACAATTCTACTCACCGTGGAATTATCTAATTTTATATATCTGCCTATCTCGGAAAGTGAATATGCATGTACAAT
>JAQIDC010000051.1 GCA_027858235.1 Patescibacteria group bacterium
CTTGACAAAATACTGAAAATAGTATAAGTTTGGTCGATAAGGAAGCAATTTCTTATTATGAGTTAAATTTATTTAGCTCAAGCATGGGGATTAAAAGAGTCTGCATATAGCAATATATGCGGGCTCTTTTTTTTGTTTGAAGAACATGAATTCCCAAGTATACAAAAACCCTCTAGATTTTATATTGATCGAGGGACATGAATTATCAGCTATGAAAAAATCACTAGCTTCAGCTGGTATGTGCGCTTGAGGCGCATCTCTCAGAGAGTACACCTAGAGGCAATACAATAATAAAAAGAAAATTTAAATATAAAAATATATTCTAATTCACTTTTTCGAAAAAGTGACAAAAACATCGAACGAAAAAATTTTAGATCATTACGCTACAAAATCTAGTAAAATTCCGAACTCGTCATTCCGTTAACACTCCACTCCTCAAACAGCGGACATTTTACAGATATTTTTACGCTTCATTTTTCTCCAAAATTTTTCAATGTTCGAGAAAAATCAATCAGTTTACTGGACTCACGACAGCGGGGAAAATAGAAAAATATTAGGAGAGCACTTTTTCTAATAGCTCTTTATTCCCATTGATGAAATCGGTGGCTGAGTGTGGTTTTTTGCCTTCTAATTGGAGTCTTAGAACTTCTAGAGTATTTTGACCACATTTTATGAGTAGTTTTTTTTCAAAAGTGAATAATTGACCTATTTTTTTGTCAGAAATATCTTTTTCAAGTAAATCAGCTTCAATAATTTTTAATAATTTGCCATCAATCTTTGTCCAAGCACCTGGCCAAGTGCTCATTGCTCGTATTTGTTTTTCAATATAGCTAGCTTCTTTTAACCAATCTATTTTACCATCTTCTTTGCTTGTTTTTTTGACTATGCTAGAAAGCATATCGTTTTGTTTTTTTGGATTAATATTTCCGCTAATATATTGATAAATAGTATCGGATAGAATTTCTTCACCAAGCTTTGAAATTTTTTCGAAAAGAGTTTCAGTCGTCTCTTTTTTATCTAAAATGATTTCAGCCTGATTTATAATATCTCCCGTATCCATCCCTTTGTCCATTTTCATTATAGTTACTCCGGACACACCATCTCCATTTAGAATACTTGCCTGAATGCAAGATGATCCTCTGTATTTAGGGAGAAGTGAGCCATGGACATTTATACAGCCATATTTAGGAATATCAAGTATCTTTTGGGGGATAATTTGGGCATAGGCAACAACGACTATTAAATCTATACCGAGGAAAGGAAAAGAATCCTTATCTGAATAAGACGTATAATTCGATATTTTTCCAGGTTGATAGACTGGGATAGAGTTTTCTTCGGCAAGGAGCTTAACGGGCGTTTTTTGTAGTTTCCCGCTTCTTCCAACGGCCCTATCTGGCTGAGTAAAACAAGCGACAATATCAAAACGATTGTCATTAATCAATGACCTGAATGAAAGTACTGCGAAATCTGGTGTTCCCATGAATATTGTTTTGATTTTTGAGTTCATTTTTATCTGTTTAGCTGTTATAATAAATTTAATAGTAAATAACAATGAGCATCCCCGACTATACGCCTCTTCGAGACTATCGGGAGACTCGCTCACACACGAGCCATGGATATAATATTTTCGACAATTTTAAATTTTTTTTCTGACTTCGGTTATTGGGGAGTCTTTTTTTTGATGACTATTGAAAGCTCTTTTATTCCGTTTCCCTCTGAAATAGTTATCCCTCCGGCTGCTTATCTAGCTTCCCAGGGGCAGTATAATGTGTATCTTGTCGTTTTGTTTGGTATTTTAGGGACTTTACTTGGTGCTTTGATAAATTATTTTCTTGCCCTAAAACTTGGAAGAA
Organism: Patescibacteria group bacterium; assembly: GCA_027858235.1. Lineage (NCBI taxonomy): Bacteria > Patescibacteria group bacterium. The sequence continues at coordinate 1,854 of JAQIDC010000051.1, forward strand.
CCATAATCTATTCTTTACTTGAAACAAGGATTGCAAAATATCTATTCTTGGATCAAGATAAAATAAAAAAATCCGAAGATTATTTTTTGAAATATGGAAACATTTCAACTTTTGTTGGAAGACTTGTTCCTGCTGTTAGACAACTAATATCCATCCCTGCTGGATTTTCTAAAATGAATCTAAAAAGTTTTATATTTTATACAAGTCTAGGTTCAGGAATTTGGATAAGTATTCTAGCAATTCTTGGTTATCAGCTCGGAGCAAATAAAGAACTTTTGTCTCAATATTATAGTCAAATTAAGACAGGACTATGGTTCTTGGGACTGGTCTTTATAGTCTATCTTTTTATAAAAATAAGAAAAAAATAATTTATCTCTTTTTACTTTGTATTCTCTCTCTATCGATAGTAAGAATTCCATCAAGATGATCAATTTCGTGTTGAATTACTCTTGCTAAAAACCCCTTAGCTTCTATTAATATTTCTTCTCCTTCTTCGCTAATATATTTACAATTTGCATTTTTTGACCTTCTAATATTGCAAAAAATATTGGGCAATGAAAGGCATCCTTCTTCGTCAACTTCAGTTCTCCATGATTTTTTTGTAATTTCAGGGTTAATCATGCACAGCTTACCATCCTTGGTGTTTATCACTATCATCCTAATGTTTTCACCAATTTGAGGTGCTGCCAAACCAACCCCATCTTTTTTTATCATAGTTAACTTCATATCTTCAACTAATACAATAAAATCTTTATCTTTTAGCTTAGATAAAACAATTTTTTTTGATATTTCGTTTAGTGATGGTGTTGGATGGGTAACTATATCTAGTATTTTTGCCATATTTTTAAAATTATAGTCTAATACTATAATAAGAAAAAGATTTAGGCAAGTCTAGCTATTTTAAAATAACTAAAAAAGATATATAATACCTATATGACCAATAATAGTAAAATAAGTAATAAAGAGCACGAGTTAAATAAACTTTGGGCGAAAATAGAGAATGAATCTACTGATGGGGATTCACTTTGTTATATTATAAAAAATGCTCCACATTTGAGAAAAAAGGCATGGGTAAAGCTTAAGGACAGTAATCCAACCAGCAATGACTTGCGTTACGTAGTTGAGAATATTAATGAGCTAAGAGAGGACGCTTGGGCTATTTTAAAGAACAGAAAGCTAACTAACTATGAGCTTAAAAATATTGTTGAATACTCTCCTGAAGTAGCAAACGAAGCTTGGAATATTTTAATCAAACAAAAACCAACTAACTATGAGTTAAGAGAGGTGGCCAGATATTCCAGGGATCACATTGACGAAGCTTGGAAAAAATTGAAAAAAAACAAACCAAGTACAGCTGACTTAATTTATATAATGCGTTTTGTTTCCGCTCACATAGAAGATGCTTGGAAGGTGTTTTTGAAAAACTATCCGGACACAGAAGATTATTTGGAGGTAATAAAGTTTGTAGAGAAAAAAAGCTTTTATGCTTGGAAAAAATTTGTTGAGCTAAATCCTGATAATCAAAAAATAATACAACTCATTATAGATTCTCCTAAGTTTAGACATGACGCCTGGGTTAAACTTCTTTCAAATAAACCATCTAATAACGAGTTGGCAATTGTCATGAGGGATGTAGGGGGGCTTAGAGAAGAGGCCTGGAAACATATGCTTAAAAATGATGTTGAAAACAAGGACTTGCGTTTTGTTATCTCTAATGTCAAGGAGCATTCCTATGATGCCTGGAAAATACTGGCGAGCAGGAAACCTGATAATTATGACCTTTGTCATATAATAAAAGATTCAGAAGATTATAGAAAAAATGCTTGGGATATGTTAAAAAATAATAACCCAACGAAAGATGATTTACATTTTGTGATAAAATTTGTTCCAGAACTGGCGAGTGAAGCAAAAAAACTATTAAGTGAAACAGATTTTGACACCATGAATAAAATAATTAATATTATAAAATAGATATGCAGAAGATGGATTTTCAAGCTATAGGTGATGTGTTTTCAAAAAAGAAAGATATGAAGAAAGAAGGCGGCTTGGCCGACACAAAAAAACCACCCGCTCATGAGTGGCAAGATTTGGCATTAAGAATAATAAAAGAATTAGGAGTCCCTGGGTTTAAAAGAAATTCAGTTTTTAAAATATGTAAAGACAATTCCAAACAATTTGTGGAAACTTGTTTGTCTGATACTAAAGAATTGTGTAAGACCGGGGCTAAATGGAGTTATTTTTTCAAGTTAGTGAGCTTGAGAGATAAACCAGATACATTTATAAAATAAAATTCATCACCATATAACCGACCCCAAAAGGATGTTCGTAGGAAAGCATTTTAGGGTCGTGTTTTATTTTGGATAATATCCCTTGTAGAATTAAAATCGATCTAAGACCGCATTGATTAGAGTCAGTTATTAAACTTTCTTTCATTTTAAGTATACTGTTTATATCGTTGTCATTTAGGTATTCAATAATCTTTGCATCAAACTTTTTACCTTTTGAAGAATAAGGAGCGGGGGAGTCTTTTGTCAGACTGTGAGATAGGTCTCCAGAAGCAATAACGGCTATCCTTTCGTTATTGGAAAACAGTTCTTCTTGGAGTAATTTGCCAAAATCAAAATGTTCTTGCGAACTAAGACCAGAATAATATATAGGAATTATTTTAATATTGGGGAGATTTTTTGTTAGCAAATAAAGAGGAACCAAGGAGCCGTAGTCTAGATTTGTTTCACTCATTAACTGCAAGGGTGCTTTTGTTTCTAGTTTTTCTCTAATTTTGTAAGCGAGCCCAATGTCACCATTAAAGTTAACTTTAATGGAATAGTCTCCAAATTCTTCAAAATTTCCTTCAAATTTTGGGCTTAAGTTCATGGTAAATGCATTTTCTTGAACTTGACCATGTGGAGAAATAATTAAAATCGTATCAGGATTTATCTCAAGCAAATCATTTTCCAGTTTTGCAAAAGACTTTAAAGTATCTTCAAGTCTTTTAGTATTTTCTTTTCCTATTGAAGGAATAAGAATAGGGGAATGTGGTGAGATGGCTGCAAATACAATTGACATATTATTCTTGACCTAATTCTATGTTAGCAATTATATTTTCCTCAGCAAGTTCTTCGCTATCTTCTTCTATTGTTTCTTCCTCGACTGCTACTGTTGCCACAATAGGATCTCCTATTTCATATAGATCAAGTATCCTTTGGGGCGCTGTTAAAATATTTTCCCATTTATATCCAAGACCTTCAAAAACTTCAGCAGAACTCATTGCATGCAATGTGCCATCTGCAATAACATATACGGCTGGACTTGTATCGGAAGTAATAAGTTCTCCATCTCCGTATTTGTATGGAGCGATTTTAGTATATCTAGCTAGCTCTTCTTGAGAGACTGGAGTAATTGTTTGATTTCTAAACTTTGTTCTTAGAAATACGGAGTCAAGAAGTGGAGCTTTTGTGCTTCCTTCTACGTAAAAAACACCTCCCGTTGAACTGTCTTGGAGAAGAGCTCCGGTCGCATAGCTAGAAGTCTCTGTAATATTCTCACCATCATCGTAGGATTTAATATCATCCCAGCTTGCATTTATTACTTCTTCTGGGTTAAAACCAATAACTCTAAATGCTTCAGGGCTTTCAATCAAACGTTTTTTATTATCGACCAAAAGGAAAGTTTTCCCCATAGGAGATCTAACCAATGAATATTGAGGGAACATAATAGATGGTCCTTTTGGATATTTTTCTAGCTCAGATTTATTAATACTAATTATTTTATTCACATCGAATCTCGTTGTAAGAGCACCCTTCGAAAGGAAGGGTCTTCTTTGACCATTTTGAATAAGCCAAACACCAGGTTCACCAATGGCCTGTACTAGAGTTCCATTGGGATAAGTTCTAGTAAAATATCTTTGCCAAATTTTATGAAAATTGAAATTGCCGTTATAAACATGCGGAGTATAGACATAAAGGCCAGCGGTTGCTTTATTCTCAATTGTAACAATATCATCACCTTGCTTTAGAGTAGAATAAGGATTTGAAAAAATATGTGTTTCACCTGGTTTAAATGAACAGTAATTAGCTCCAGGCTTGTAGTTTGGCTCATCTATGTCTTGGCAGCCATTCATGTAATACATAAATTGAAGAGAAGCAGAATTAATTTGTTTATAGAATCCTTCCCAGCGAGTGTTGCATTTATCTCCATCTGGACAGCCATAACCAGTCGCCCAGTCTAGTTGGGTTTGTTTTGGATTTTTTGATTCAATAAGACTTTGCTCTTTTTGGAGAAGAACTAACAAAAATTGGGGATTAATTTTATTTTCCTGTGAAACATCATAAATATGTTCAGCGGCTGACTTCTTTTCCCCCTCTAGGTTTGTCGTTAGATAGGTTGAGAGGTATCCATTCTTGCTAATAAGAAAATTATTAATCTCAGAATATCCCATCGAATTATAATTTAGAATTTCATAATCACTAATTATATTATTAGGATTAAACTCAGCCTTCGCTGAATTGATTACAAAAAAAGACGAGAATATTAAGATTGAAATAATTGATATTTTTTTTGAGAACATATACTTTTTGGCTCGTTTATTTGATTAGTTATGAATTAAATTATAGCATGTTTTCTGAATATTTAAAAAAAATATTTCAATAGATAAAAAGCACCTCAGGGGTGCTTTTTAGAATATTGTAATTTTGTATTGTTATTCCGAAACTTCGTATTTAACTGGAATTTCTACCAAATTTTTCTCTTGGCCATTATCATCTAATTCATAGACAGCAATAAAACCTTCTTTGGTAGAGTTAAAAACGAAGTTTAGGGTAATTTTAAAATCGTTTTGTGCTTCGTCATTTTCATCTATAACAGCATAGCCTCTAACTTTTGAATTGTGCTCAGAATCCCTTAGTTCAACAAATAGTTGATTTTTCGTAGCATTGGTTGTTCCCGTAATAGTTATAGGGCTACTAATGGTGTCTCCAGATTTTATATCATTTATGGCTGTTTCAACATTCTTGTTCTTGATTTCTTCTTGTTTTGGTGTTTCTTCTTGAATTTGATTTGCTTGTTCGTCAAGATTTTCTTTTTCAACGTTTGTACTCGAGCAAGCACTGAGAGTAAAAGCAAAGACAAACAAAAATGAGAATAATAGTAATTTTTTCATAAAGATATATTTTATTTATAGATTATACTAATTTTATCACAAAAGGCTTAAATTGCAAGAAAAAAAGGCTGTACAATAAACAGTGTGGTGGAAAACTAAAAAACAGTGGTAATATTAGAATGAAAACCGAGTTTCTCAACTCGAGACTAAAAATTAACACTGTTTCTATGAAAAAATCTATCATTAAAATGCTAAATCTGCAAGGGGTATTGATTGGAAAAATCAATATTTCGGAAGAAAAGAATGAAATTATTATCCCGTGTCGGTCACCTCGCAGGATGATAAGATGTCCGATTTGTGACAATAGCTCAAAAAGGGTTCATCAGGTTAGTCAAAGAAAAGTTAAACACGGGATGTTAAACTATCGACAAGTGATACTTGCTTTGACAGTCAGGAGATTCAAATGTAAACACTGTCAGAAAGTATTTACAGAAACTTTCCCGGGGATTAATAGAGATCAATCATCAGCTAATTTAAAAATTCAAATGTTAGATTGGCTCAGACGTAATAGTTTTAATTTCATTGGTGAACAATTCAATGTTTCTCCATCCACCTTAGTACGCTATGTGTTGAAAATGAATGGCGATATTAATATTAATTGGCGTACAGCTAATGTCACTAAACTCGGAATTGATGAACATAGTTTTCGGGGTCATTATCTCATTATCACTATCACTGACTTATCAAACAAAAAACTACTCGCTGTTTTGAAGTCAGATAGCCAGGAGACACTAGCTAGATTTATTCGCGAAATACCCGAGGAATATAGGGAGAAAATAGAGGAAGTATGTACTGACTTGCGTTCTAGCTACAAAACAGTGGTAGAGAAGCTACTCTCTCATGCTGATTTAACAGCAGATAGATTTCACGTCGAGACTCTAGCCAGAAGAGCTCTGGATGAGATTAGAACAGTAGTCCAGGAAGAAGGTGCAGGGTCTAGAATGAATCTAAAAAAACTATTGTGGGTCAATGGAGATGCTTTGGGTGAATATGAGAAAGAGAGACTGGATATGGCTTTTCAAAAATACGAAAAGTATCCAGTTTTAAAACAGGCCTACATTATTAAAGAGAAGATAATATTTATGTATCGGGCACATAGTATTGAGGAGGCAGAGAAAAGATTCAACCATGTTATGTTGTTATTGGAGACTCCAGAATATAGTCGTTATTTACGAACACTACATGCTACATTAAAAAAATGGAGAATCCCAATTTTGAATTATTTCAAAAATAAAACAACCAACGGTTTTACCGAAGGTTGTCATACGAAGATTAAGATGATCAAGAGAGTCAGTTACGGATTTAGGAATATAGATAACTATATTGCCAAAATGACTCTGGCCTTTTTACCACTTTCTTTCATATTAAACTATCACACTGTTTGACGGGGAGCCGAAAAAAAGCCACCGTAGGTTCACGGTGGCTTTGAATTTTAATACATATAATAGATTATTGGAGCAGAGTATTTATATCCGCTCACTCCAATATAGTCCAGTGTGGTAATTCTTCCATCATTATCGAGATCTGCTCTTTCAAATTGTTCGAAAGAATAGTCTTTCAAGAATGTTGAACTGACTCTTGCTCTCAGCATAGCTCTTGCTAGAGTGGTATCGCTTGTGTCTACTGTTACGTCAACAATATCAGTTCCGTCATCAACGTTTCCAGTTAGGTTACCTGGGAGATAATAATACACAGTACTGACAGATTCCTCTCCGTTTGAATAAACATTTACCAGGGAGATAAATACTCCATTTGGTTCCATCTCCGGAGTAATTGTTAGTACGTACTCATCTTCTCCTAGGTTCAGCTTTGTGCTCTCATAAAACACAGGGTTTTCAATCTCATTCCAATCCTTGTCGACAGTAGCACCTTCGTATGTTTTTGCTACTTTCCATTTACGTAGAAGGGGAGTAGAAACATAATCTTCAATTCCGATGACTAAATCATGTATTGGATAGAAGGCTATTCCATCAGGTGATGTTTCTCGAAGTTCTTTAAACTTCATTTCTGATGGTGGATATTCTGGATTCGAAAGACTTATGCTATTTATTGCTACCTCATAAGTAGCAATATCACCTTCTTGTCCAGATCCTCTTTCGCCATATTCGACAACAAACTCATAATAGCTTGAAGCCTTTGTCATGGCTACTGAATCTGCATACCCTTTGAAGGAATAGTCAACAAAGAAGTATTTTTCTGTCGAAATCCTTTCGCCTGTTGAAATGTCACGAGCATAAAACCTGAAAGGCGATTGGTCATTTACCAGTGGATCTGGTGAACCTCCGTCGGAGAAAAATAGATTAGCATCAAAATTAATGAGGTCACCTATGAGTACTCCTCCAGACCTGTATTCAGTAAAACTGAGTGATGAAGGATCAGTTATTTCAGCTTTGATGGTTCCACCGCTGGTTAGATACACTCCATTGAACGTAAAATCGTTAGTTGATATTTCATACACCAATGGTCTTGATCCAACAGCATTAGAGAAGACGCTCTCGTTTCCATCGCTGTCGTATGCAGAGACTGCAAAGTATTGCCAGCTGTAGTCTTCTAGTCCAGTGATTTGGAATGTCAAAACATTTCCAACGTCTTCAACTGTGATGTTGAAGTCATTTTTATCTCCAGCTAAAAGAGTTGTGAAGCTATCACAGTAATATATTTTATACCCTGCAACGTTGCTGGGGCTTTCGTCCCAGGACAAGGTTACGATTTTTGCTTGTGCAAAAACTGGAAATAAAAACAAAACGATTGCCAACAATAATAATAATCTTTTCATGTGTGTCTCCTTTTTGTATGTGTGCCAAGATAGGCATTATAAATGAACAACGATTGTTGTCTATTATAGTACATACAAAAAGGTAATACTATAATAGAAATTTTAATATACTTTATTTTAATGTTTTTGTCAAGTGTTATTGTCTTTTTAATGTAACCAATAAAACCATATAATAAAATTATAATAATTGTTTAATGTTAGCTATAAAATACTTATTAAATGATTAATTAACTGCTAATGATTTTATTAGTTATAACTAATATTGACAAATATGTCAAAATATGCTATGATTGAAAATTAAATAAGTAAATTAATTATTATAAATAATTTTATGAAAATTAGAAAAAGAATTTTAAACACAATTTTGATTCTATCTTTGATCTTAGGCATCATGCCTACAATAAAAGCTCAAGGAGCTGGAGAGAATTTAACTATTAATCCAGTTATTATAAATGCTCAATATAATCAATCTGATATTATAGTACCATTCTATGTTAGTAATACAGAAGATTTATTAAATATTGTTTTCACGGTTTCTTATGATAACTCTTTAGTGGAGTATATAGGAATAGATGAGGATGATGTTGGTCAGTTTGCTAAATCAAGTTGTAATCAGTATTTTTATTTAGCGGACACAGATGTTAATCAGGTTGAAGTTACTGTTTCAAGATCAAGTTGTGGAGCAATCGATGTAGATTCAGAAATAAAAGTGATTGATCTTCATTTTTCATCTTTGGGGGTCGTTGGAAGTTCTCTTATATCAGTTTCTGCAATAGCACACGATTCAACTGGCACAACAACTATAGCTGGTTTCGATGCTGGTCATGGTGATTTAATTATAAATCCTGCTCCAACCCCAGAAGTAAATATCACTCCAAACCCAGATACTATAAACATCGGAGATGCTTCTGATTTAACTATCTCAGTTAACGATGCTCTAGATATGTTTGGCTTCTATGCTGATGTCACTTATGATCCAGCAGTGCTTAGCTACAATCTAGACTCTGAAATTATTGGGACAGAATTGGTTTCTGGAAATTGGACAGTTTTTGTTGACTTTATTGAACCAGGTCTTTTGAGTGTTCTAGCTGATGCTGACATGGATGCCTTGAACGGAGACTTGGATATTATTACTTTAAACTTTGATTCAATTGCAGACGGACAGTCAGATATTATATTTGCTGACCAAGGAATATTCACACTAATGACTGATTCAAATTATGATCCAATTGATGCTAATTGGAATAATGGAAGTGTTGTTGTGGAAGTGCCAGATACCACCGCTCCAGTAATTACCTTAATCGGTTCTTCAGCTATAGAATTAACTGTAGGTGATGATTATGATGATGCTGGTGCTACGGCTCTTGATGATATTGATGGTGATATTACAACTAATATTGTGACAATTAATACCGTTGATACAAATACTGCAGATACTTATATTATTTTATATAACGTTTCTGACGCTGCTTCTAACCTAGCAACTGAAGTTGCTAGGACTGTTGTGGTTGAGGAGGCGCCAATTGTAGATACTACAGATCCTGATAGAAGTGCTGCTTCTCCAAGCGGAGCACAGTCTTCAGGAACAACTCAAGTGAGTATTGGTCTAACAACAGACGAAGATGCAAGTTGTAAATATTCGACCATTGCAAATACAAGCTATGCTTCGTCAACTGATATTTTTGCAAGCACAGGAAGCACAACTCATTCAACTGCTGTAAGCGGACTTTCTAACGGACAAACTTATAATTATTATGTTCGTTGTGAAGATGCCAATGGGAATTCTAATGTAGATGATTATCCAATAACATTCTCTGTTTCAAATCCATCATCTTCAGGCAGTAGCGGTTCAAGTGGGAGTTATACTCCACCATCTGATACAACAGCCCCAGCCCAAGTTTCTGCTTTGAGGGTAAATAGAACTGAAAACAACATTGCTCTAAATTGGGAAAATCCAGCAGACAGTGATCTTGCCGGAGTTCTAGTAGTTAAAGTTGAAGATGAAGTAGATTCATATATAGGAGCTTTAGCCGCTAAAGAATTAGGGGAAACAGTTTATGATGGAATATTGAAAACCTATACAGATGATAATATTGCAAGTAATTTGGTGTATTATTATCTAGTATATACATATGACGAAGTCCCAAATTATTCTAATGCACAATTAATAAAAACATCTCCATTGGTGGATACAGTTATAGAAGAAATTGAAGAAGTGGAGAATAAAAATACATCAAGTGGAGTAAAATATACAAATCTTGGTGGTGTCGATAGTTCAATTGTGGAAGAGGTGAGTGGAAATGAAGCTAGAACAATTCACCAATATGATAAATTTGTTAATATGGACGCAATTTATGTTTCGCTTTACAATAAAGTTGTTAGTGAAAATGACGGTAAGGTGCTTAGCCCCGATTCTAAATATTCAATTGCCTATTTTGTAAGATATGGTTCTGATACGACAATTATTCTTGGAGCAGGTGAGAGAGCTGGTGTTGTTAATTCATATAAATCAGTATTCTCAAAACTTCCCCAAACTGAAGAAGAATGGAAAGATGTTGTAAAAATTGCAAATGGACGTTGGCCAAGTGAACAAAATATTTCAGCCGAACAAAAAGCACAAGCAGAAATATTTAAAACAATCTATAAACGTGAAGCGAATATGGAGAATGCCAATGATAATGCCGCAGTAACAGTTATTACCTATGGTCTTAGACCAGCTGATAGAAATATGGATTCAGAAAAGGCAGGGATAAAAATATTTAAATCAATATTTGGCCACAATCCAAGTCTAGCCAATGAATGGGATATCGTAAGAGCTATTTCATACAGTGGAGCGACAAGATAAGAGCACGCAACATGTAACACAAAACACATAATATAAAAATAGGTATAGAGTTAACTCTATACCTATTTTGTCTATGTCATCCCGGACTCGATCCGGGATCCAGAAATGTTGGACAAGAAGTTTTCTTAGATGTCCAGTCCCCATACGTCAAGCTATAGGATAAACAAGCTGATCATGACAGGGAGGAATCCCTTTGATTTTTTTAAAATATAATCATTAAAAATAAATTTTGTTAAATGTTAAAAAAATGTTATAATAAAATAAATAAAACTCAAAAAAGGAGAATGGACCCATTAAAAATATTTAAATACATAATAGCAATAAATTTAGCAATAGTGCTTTTGTTTGTTGTTTTTTTGGTTGGAGTTAAATTGTATCAAACTAAAACTAGTGGGTTCAAGATCGTCAGTACCAGTCTTGATGAGCAAGAAATTCCATTTGAATTAGATTTGGAACCGAATAAGCCTGATGTAGAGGGAATTATAAAAAATAATACAAATAAAGATCGGCTTGAAAATAGCGATAAAAAAGATGACGACACTTTAACTGAAACTGAAATTGCTATAAACGAACAAAAAAAATACGAAGAAATATATGAGAATGGTAATATCATTGATTGTAATGGCTTGTTTGATCAGAACCTAAAAAAAATGTGTTTAAATAATCTTGCAATAAAAAAATCTTTTGAAGAGAAAGATATGGGATATTGTGATTACTTAGACAATGATCTTTATAAGATTGATGATTGTAGAATTAATGTTGTTGTTTCTTACTCTAATAAAACAAATTTTTTAGAAAATTGTAATATTCTTGAGGAAGAAATGATTGTAAAAAAATGCAAAGACAGGTTCGAATTCGATGAAAATGTTTTATCATCAGGTTATTCAATTTGTAGTAATATTACAAATAAAGAAGAAAAAGATTTTTGTTATTCCTCTGTGCTTGCAATGAAAATTATAAATAAAGAAGATTTGGCTTGCAGTGAGATAAAAGAAATTGAAGAACTTGAGAATGATTGTAATTCTTTGAGGGAGTTTTTGGAATCTTCAGATTATGCTAATTGTGATATATATAAAACAAAAATATTTAAAGAAATTTGTTTAAATCTATAAATATGAAATTTAAAAAAATATTTCTCCCACTTTTTGTAGCCACCTTTTTTTTATTTGCTTTCCCAGTTAAAGCTTACACTATTCCTTTTTCTCAAAAAACGCTTTTTTTTGGTATACAACCGGGGATTTTAAATGTTACTTTTGATAAGGCATCTTATTTTCCGGGAGAAATAGCGACTATGAGTATTTCTGTAACTAATCCAAATTCATTTTCTATTCCGTACGACATGTATTATAACAAGAATAGTACAATCTTTTGGCTTACTCAGTTGCTTGATCAAGTGTTTGTTGGTGCTAATGCAACTTCTGCTGTAATTGATAAACAATTTACAGCTTCAATGACCCCAGGATCTAAGTCTATTTATTTTTCTACCCATACTACCAACATTACCTTTACTGGTCTTATTGGGGATGCTCCGTATACCGTAACCTCTCCCCCAAACAATCCTCCAACCGCCACAATAACAAATCCACCAACATCAAGTATAACTAGAAGTATTTCTGATTCAGCAATAAATTTCACTTCATCTTCAAATGATTCTGATGGTAGTGTTGTTGCCTATGAATGGTCAAGTGGTTCTTGCGGAGGAACCACACTGGGAACAAACTCAACCCTATCTCGAGATTTTAATGTTGGTGGATCTAGTAATACTATATATTTCCGAGTTCAAGATAACGATGGTGCTTGGTCAACTTGTGACTCTGTGACTGTTACAGTAAACAACGTTGCTCCAACGCCTTGTAATATTTATGATTGTCCTGGTGGCTATATATATAATGATATTTCAGGAAATTGTGAAGCATATTCTGAATATGATGCTGATTTTACTCAGTGTAGTCTAATCATGGGTGGGTGCGATGTTCCTGCTGGAACAGGGTTATTGGCAGATTCATGTACTTCATTGCCTGCTAATACTTGTGGGATGACTGGATATACTCCGTGTAGTATTGATTTTGACAGTCAATGTGGAGTAGTGGGATTGCTCGATTGGTATAGTCAATATACCGATGGATCATTGTGGTGGTTAAGTGAAGGAATAAACTGCTTTGGAGCCATTGCACCAAATCCAATACCACCAGACACGGAATTTGTTTATTGTGACATGGGGTGTAACGTTACTTTTAAAAACACCTCTAACGTCTGCCCCTCCGGCGGAACTCTCAATACAGTTACAGATAAGTGTGAAGAATCTGATCCATCAGATTTTTTAGCCCCAACAGTGGTTACCGGGTATTTAGATACAGATGGTGTCACTTGTCTCGCATTCACGGATATTATAAATCCCTTAATACATATCACCACTCCAAACACAACTCCATTCAATATTTCAAACAACACAATCTCAGTTACCGCTCAAGCTTCAGACAATATAGACGTAACAAATGTAGTTTGGTTAAATGACAGAGGAGGCGGTGGTAGTGCTACTGAGCTTATTGATTGGACTGTTGCCAGTATCCCACTTCAAATTGGCGCCAATGTAATTACTCTCACTGCCTCTGATGCAGCAGGCAATACTGCAGTTGATGTAATTACTGTTAACTATAATCCTGACTCCTCCCCACCAACCATTAATTTTCTAACCCCAACCACAGGCAATTCATATACAGTAGTCACAAACACTATAATCTTAACCGGAAATGCCACAGATGATATTGGTCTTGATGATGTGGATTATCAAGTTGACGGAGGAGGTTGGTCTACTATTCCTGGTTCAAATAATATTAGTGGAACTACTAATAACTGGAGCAGAACAGTTTCTTCTCTCGATTACGGTTTAACTACTATTGAAATCAGGGCAAGTGATGATGCAGGCAATTCACACATTGAAACTTTCTCAGTATATTACCTCCCCCCAGACGGAGAACTAATCGGCTATATTTGGACCTCAACTATTGGCTGGATATCTATGAGTTCAAAGAATCTCACCTCAGGACCAATATATTACGGAGTTAAAGTAAACGAAAACACTGGTCATCTCTCCGGTTACGGCTGGTCTGAGAATGTCGGTTGGATTAATTTTGAAAGCGCAACTTCTACCCCAGACAGCAATCATTTTAATTCAGCTGGTCTCTGCGCAGATAACATATGCACGAGTGGTAATAATTGCACAGCTTGTTATGACCCTGTCGGCGGAGAGGTTCCAAGTGGCAATATCTATGGTTGGGCTCATGTAATATCCCTTGGTGACGATGGTTGGATTTCTCTTAGTAACGATAATCTTGGTTCTGCTCAAAACTATGGAGTAGAATATGATATAGATACTCATGAACTATTTGGTTATGCTTGGAGCGGGGCTAACTCATCTGCTAATGCTGAGGCAGGACTTGGTTGGTTGTCAACTAATTGTATAGACTATCAAGTCTGTGATGGTGGGGGAGGCTCTAGTAACGATGGTACATACTGCACTGTTGATAGTGATTGTGACGGAACTTGTTCTGTCGATGCCTGTAAATATAGTCCCTATAAAGTAATGGGTCTTCTCAACATTAGACCAAGCGTAACTTTTGATGAAAGCCTGGCTGTTAGAGAACTGCCTTGTGGAACATCAGATGGTCTAGATGGAGCTTGTTCAACAGACTGTGAAAACCACCCAGAAATATATTGGGATTATGTTGATCCAGAAGGATATCCTCAAGAAAACTATGAAATTGTTTTTGATAGAGACAATAATCCAGATAACTCAAATGAATATGACAGAAAGACTGAAACCAATACCACGGATCACTATATTCCAACTGATGAAGGCGTAACCATTAAATACGGAACTACATATTACGTTCACATAAAGGTTTGGGATAATTTTGGTGCTGAATCTGATTGGGAAAGTACTTCATTTACAACCCGTGACCACGCTCATCCGGATGCATCATTTGATTTCTTTATAGAAGAAGGTTCAGCTTCCGCTGAAGAAGAAATGCTTTTCTGGGATACTTCTGTATATTATTTTGACAGTACAAATGAAATCGATAACCCGGGAGCACCTGGTGAATGTGTAATACCAGGATGTGCTTATTCTTGGACATCTACTCATATCACCTCACTTGTTGATGCTAACACAGCCACTAGTACAGCAGTATTTCCAAATCAGGCTGATAATAGAGAGATGCATCTTGAGGTAACATATGATATTGGTTATTCTTGTTCAACTTCAACAACCTTGGATATAAATAAAAAACTACCTAGCTGGAATGAAGTTAGGTAGGGAACACATAGCACGCAACATGTAGCATAGAAAGACTTAGAAGTTAGACTTCCTATTGGAAGTCTAACTTCTTTTATATTTAATTTATTTTTAAAGATAGGGTACTCTATAGGGTACCCTATAGAGTACCCTATCTTTAAATAAAAACATCCAATGTCCATAAGACATTGGATGTTTTAGAATTGTTACGTGTTACATATTGTGTGCTATGTGTTTCTCTATCTAACTTTAATCAAAATATCATCTTTAACTCCTAAATCAATCGTAATTTTATCTCCTTCTTTAATCTTGCCTTCAATAATTTCCATAGCAATTTCATCTAGAATTATATTTTGGATAATTCTTTTTAGAGGCCTTGCTCCGAATGTTGGGTCATAACCCTTATCTGTAAGCATTCCTTTTACTTTGTTAAGAATCTTTAGTGTGATATTTTTGTTTTGTAGTCTCTTCTCAACTTTTTCAATTTCAAGTTCTACAATTTCAGATAGAACATTTTTAGGAAGACTCTTAAATATTACAGTTTCATCTATTCTGTTCAGGAATTCTAGTTTAAAGTGATCTCTTAATATCTTGTCAATTTTATCTTTCATTTCATTTTTTCTTGTGACTTCTTCTAACTCTTTAGTTGAATTATCAGAAAATCCAATTCCGTATTGTTTTATAACTTCGTTTCCTAAATTTGAAGTCATAATTATTACAGTGTTTTTGAAATTAATCACTCTTCCTTTTGAATCAGTTAAACGACCATCGTCGAGAATTTGAAGTAGTATGTTAAATACTTCTGGATGAGCTTTTTCGATTTCATCAAATAGAACAACACTGTAAGGTCTTCTTCGTATTTGATCAGTTAATTGTCCACCTTCCTCATGTCCGATGTATCCAGGAGGGGAACCAATGATTTTTGCAACTGCATGTTTTTCCATAAACTCTGACATATCAAGTCTAATTAAAGCTGCTTCATCGTTGAACATAAATTCAGCCAAAGTTTTAGCAAGCTCTGTTTTTCCAACACCAGTAGGACCAACAAACAGAAATGAGCCAATTGGTTTTTTCTCTTCATTTAATCCTGCGCGTGACCTTCTGAGAGCATTGGCGACTGATTTAATACCTTCATCTTGACCAAGGACTCGTTGTCTTAAAACATCTTCAGCACGAGCAAGTTTTTTGATTTCTGATTCAAGCATTTTGTTAACTGGGATTCCTGTCCACTTTGAAACAACAGCCGCAATATCCTCTTCGCTAACTTCTTCTTTTAGAATCTTTTGTCCATCTTTTTGTATTTTTACCAAATCTTGTTCTTGCTTTTTTACAACTTTTTTCAAATCAGGAATAAGAGAGTATCTAATTTCAGCAACCCTTGTTAGGTCATCTCCTTTTCTTTCAATAATGTCAGCTTCCGCCTTTAAATCATCAATTTTTCTTTTCGATTCTCTAACTCTAGAAATAATGGCTTTTTCATTTTTCCAGTGGAGTTCAAGCTGAGTTGCTTTTTCTTTTTTCTCAGCTAATTCTTTATTTAGAGTTCGAAGTTTATTTTGAGGATTTTTTTCGTTTTTTAAGGCAGCTTTATTTATTTCCAATCGTTTAACTTCTCGTTTTAATCTGTCGAGCTCAACAGGGGATGAGTCAATTTCCATTCTAAGGGCTGAGGCAGCTTCGTCAATTAAATCGACTGCCTTGTCAGGCAAAAATCTATCCGTAATATATCTAGCAGATAATTTTGCAGCAGCAATTGTAGCATCATCGGTAATAATAACACCGTGATGAACTTCATACTTTTCTTTAATGCCACGAAGGATAGAAATTGTATCCTCAATACTTGGTTCAGCGACATGAATGGGCTGGAATCTTCTTTCTAGAGCTGCATCCTTTTCAATATATTTTTGATATTCTTTTGTGGTTGTTGCACCAATGGTTTTTATTTCACCACGGGCTAGGGCAGGTTTGAGCATGTTAGAAGCGTCCATTGACCCCTCTGAAGCACCAGCGCCGACAATAGTATGTAATTCATCAATAAATAAGATAATCTTGCCTGATTGAGATTTTATTTCCTTTAAAACTGCTTTTAACCTATCTTCAAATTCACCCCTAAACTTTGCACCAGCAATAAGCGCTCCAAGATCAAGACTGATTAGTTCTTTGTCTTTTAGGCTTTCTGGGACATCACCATCAACTATCCTTTGAGCAAGTCCTTCAATGATAGCTGTTTTCCCAGTTCCAGCTTCACCAATCAAAACTGGATTATTTTTTGTTCTTCTAGAGAGAACTTGCATTAGTCTGCGGATTTCTTCATCACGGCCAATAACTGGGTCAAGTTTTTTATTTCTGGCCATCTCGGTAAGATTATTGGCGTATTTTTCTAAGACTTTATATTTTGATTCTGGCTCCATGTCAGTAACATTTTGGGAGCCTCTAATTTCTGATAATATTTTTAACACTTCATCGTATTCAATCTTTTCAGAAAGTAAAATAGTTTGTGCTTTTGATTTGACTCCGATAAGTGATAGAAGAAGATGCTCAGTCGAGATAAACTCGTCGTTTAGTTTATTGGCTTCTTTTTTAGCACGTTCCAAAATCATAGCAACTTCGGCTGTTCCCTCTACGGCTCCCGGAGTTTGCTTTGTTTTTGTCTTTGGTAGCTTTTCTATTTCATCATAAACCTCATCTTCTAATTTTTCAGGAGATATTTTCATTTTTTCTAAAATCGGTTTTATGATGCTTTCGCTTTGTTCAAGAAGAGCAACTAAAATATGCAGAGAATCAATCTGCGCCTGACCGTTGTCTTGGGCTATCATTTGAGCATTTATAATTGCTTCTTGAGATTTGTTTGTAAATTTATTGAACATTTTATTGTAAGTATTATTTTATATATTTAGCAGTCTAATCTTTTGAGTGCTAATACAAATATAGTACCAAAATGCCTATGTGTCAAGAGCAATTTCTTGAATACAATATTTATTATATAGGTCGATTATTAAGGATATATTATTATCTCTAAGAAATTCTAAGCACTAAATCCTAAATTCTAAACAGAATTAAAAATAAAAAATAATAATGTTCAAAACAGTTTTGAATTTTGAAAATTATAATTTAGTTATTGTTTAGTATTTAGGATTTAGGATTTAGTGCTTAGAATTTAAACTTCTTGATTTTTCAAGTAATACCTGTTATATTAAAGTATAATTTTAAGTAGAAAATATGTTCAAAACTATCAAAATTGTAATTATTAGCACATCTATTTTGTTGCTATTTTTTATTGTTCTATTTTTTGGATCTTTTCTTCACTTAAAAAATATTTATTCTCATACAATTATTGCAAAAGACAATTTGGAGCAATCTGCTGAATTAATGAAATCTAGAGAGTTTAGTTTAGCTAGAACTAAAGCAGGAGTCTCATATGATAATTTTTCTTCTGCCATGGGCGCACTTGAAAATATACAAGAGAATTTCATTTTTTCAAGGATTGAAACATCAAATAATATATTGAGAGACGTGTCTTTTGTTTTGTCGGCTGGAGTTAACCTAAGTAAAGCCAGTGTTAGAATAGCTGATCTTGGCCTTGGAGTAGAGAGCCTTCTGACAAATAATCCTGACCGTAGTTTTGAATCTCTTGATTCAGTGCAAAAAAGAGAACTTCTCAAATTAATTTATGAAAGCTCACCCGAATTTCATGGCATAAAAGCCAATATCGATTTATCTATAGACAGCCTAGTTAGTATTAATCCTAATGGCGTCTTTTATCCCATAAAAGATCAACTCTCAGAACTTGAGGAAAAAATAAGAGAGGCGAGCGAACTGATGAATAAAGTTTTACCAATTTCTGAGATGTTGCCTAAGTTGGCTGGTTACCCAACAAAATCAAATTATTTAATAGTTTTACAAAATAGTGATGAACTTCGTCCGACTGGGGGATTTATTGGAACTTATGGAATTCTGCAAATGGATTCGGGAGAAATAGAGCGCCTTGATACACATGATATTTATCATCTGGATATGCCCGTGCAAGATAAGATAAATGTAACTCCACCTGAACCAATAGCAAAATATTTAGTAGACAAGTGGTATATGCGTGATTCAAATTGGTCACCAGACTGGAAAGAATCTGCTCAAAAGATTGAATGGTTTTATGATTTAGAAAACTCAAAATTTCCAGAACCTGATATTGACGACTTTGTTGGAGTTATTGGAATTACTCCCGATTTTGTAAATGATTTGCTCGAATTCACAGGTCCACTTGAGGTAAATGGGGAGATTTATAATAAGGACAATTTTGTGGATTTGCTTCAATATAAAGTTGAAAAAGAATATGTTTTTTTAGGTGTTTCCTCTTGGCATAGAAAGGAAGAGGTTGGAGATATTTTATCTAAATTAAAAAAAGAGCTATTGAGTATGTCTACCGACAGATTGCCAGAAGTTATAAACTTAATTGATGACAACTTGGCTAGAAAAAATATACTGTTTTATTTTAATGACTTAGGGATTCAAGAAGTTGCAAAAAATTCAAATTATAGTGGTGAAATAAAAGACACAGATGGCGATTTTGTAATGGTTGTAGATGCTAATATGGCGGCCTATAAAACTGACGCAGTAATGGGAAAAGCAATCGAATATTCAGTTGATCAGAGTGTAGGGGGGCTATTTGCGAAATTGAAAATAAACTATTCTCATAGAGGCTTATTCGACTGGAAAACAACCAGATATCGTTCATACACAAGAGTATATGTTCCGAAGGGTAGTCAACTAATAAAGTCATGGGGAGGGAGTGATGAGCCAGTCGTTATTTATGATGAAGGAGATAAAACCGTTTTTGCTGGATTTATCTCTATTGAACCTGGAAAGATTAATAATATTTATCTGGAGTATAAATTGCCTGACAGTCTTAACCTGGACACGATTGCAAAGAATGAATATAGCTTGTATTTTCAAAAACAACCTGGGGCTAAAATTGAAGAATTGAAAGTTAATTTAAATTTTGATAGTATAATAGAGTCGTATAAACCCGTTGGATTCTTTGTGAATAACAAAGAAGGTGATAGAATAATCTGGACAGCCGATTTAGAGATTGATAGAGAATTTAAAATAAACTTTTAAAATATGTTGATAAAAAGAATAGGAATTGATTTAGGAACTACATATACTTTAGTACATTTGCCAAAGAGAGGAATAGTTATAAATGAGCCAAGTGTTGTAGCAATCTCAATGACAGATAAAAAGATTTTAGCAGTTGGGAATGAAGCCAAAGACATGCTTGGGAGAACGCCTGATACTATTGTGGCTGTTAAGCCTTTGAAAGATGGAGTTATCGCTGATTATAGAATAACTGAGGCGATGATTAGATATTTTATAAATAAAGCAATCGGAGGAGTCCGACTCCTCCGGCCAGAAGTTATGGTGGCGGTGCCTGCTGGTATTTCTTCTACCGAAAGAAGGGCAGTTATTGACGCTACTATTGCAGCTGGTGCCAGAGCGGCTTACCTTATTAAGGAGCCAGTGGCGGCGGCAATTGGCGCTGACATTCCGATTGGCTCACCTTCCGGCCACATGATAGTCGATATAGGAGGGGGAACTTCTGAAATGGCTGTTATTTCTTTAGGAGGAATTGTGTCTTCGGTTTCAGTAAGGATTGGAGGGAATAAATTGGATCAAGCCATACTTGAATATATTAGGAAAAAATATAATTTAGCCATTGGAGAGAGAACAGCCGAAGAGATTAAAATAAATATTGGTTCAGCCCTTTACCTGGAGAGTAAGCTAACAATGGAAGTTAAAGGAAGGGATGTAATAACTGGATTGCCAAGAAGTATTACAGCTACAAGTAATGATGTGACAGAAGCTATTCAGAACGAGCTTGAGGGCATAATAAATGCTTCAAAAAAAGTATTACATGATACTCCGCCAGAACTTTCGGCTGACATAATGGACAAAGGTATGGTTCTTTCTGGTGGAAGTTCGTTACTAAGAAATCTAGATCAGCTTTTGTCACGAACAACCGGAGTTCCAGCCTATGTAGCCGATGATGCTCTCCTGTGCGTTGCAAAAGGGACAGGGATCGCTCTAGATAATCTTGATTCATATAAAAGGTCAATCTTGGCCACAAAATAAAATGTTAATTGGAATTGACGCAAGTCGAGCAAATAGAAAATACAAGAGCGGCGTTGAATGGTATTCGTACTATATTATTCGTGAACTTGCAAAACTTGATTCAGAAAACGAGTATATCCTATACACAGACGAACCACTTCGAGAAGGTCTTGCTGACCTAACGTGTGCCTTTGACGTTGAAGATATTTGTTCAGAGGAAACAGAGGGAATTTTTGAGAAAAACGGACTCCAGAGAATTAAAAGCCCACACAATAATTTTTCTGCCAAAGTTCTCAAATGGAACTTTAATTTTCTATGGACTCAAGGCAGACTTTCTCTCGAGATGATATTTAGTCGACCGGATATTTTGTTTGTACCATCTCATACTTTACCTATTATTCATCCTAAAAAATCTATTGTAACTATTCATGATATTGGCTTTGTAAATAATACTGGTTTTTATTCAAGAGATAGGATGGGACCAGAAAGTAATCTTTATAAAAAATTTATAAATGTAATTGTTCGCATTTTTACACTTGGAAAATTCGGAGCCAACACTACTGATTATCTTTTTTGGTCAACAAAATTTGCCCTCAAAAAAGCTAAAACCGTACTAACAGTCTCAAAATTTACAAAAAAAGAAATTATTGACATTTATGGTGACAAAGTAAAAAATGTAGAAGTTGTTTATAATGGTTATAATAATAATATCTATAAAAAGATAGAAGATAAAGAAAAAATTCAGGAAGTTCTAGACAGATATGGTATAACAGGTCCCTATCTATTTTACGTTGGTAGGATTGATAAGAAGAAAAATATTCCTGAGCTAGTTGAGGCATATGCAATAATGCGTGAAAAAGATAAGAATATTAAACATAAGTTAGTTCTAGTGGGAAGCGCTAGTTTTGGCATTGATGAAGTTATGCAACTTTCTGAGGATTATAGACTAGAAAATGATTTAATAATACCAGGGTGGGTTGAAGAAGTTGATATGCCTTATTTATTTAACGGAGCTGATGCTTTTGTTTTCCCTTCAAAATACGAAGGGTTTGGAATCCCTTTGTTGCAATCCATGGCCTGTGGTATTCCTATTGCTGCTTCATGGGCAGCATCAATCCCAGAAATTACAAAGAAGGCAGCTCTATTATTTAATCCAAATAGTGTAGAGGATATGAGCGGGGCGATAAGTAGAATTATCAACGATGAAAAATTAAGAGATGAACTCAAGAAACTAGGAGCCGAAAGAGTAAAAAAATTCTCTTGGTCAAAAACTGCCGGCGAAATTTTAAAACTACTTAATAAAACATAGTGGGTATTAATATAAATTCAAGATAATAAATTTGTGCGATTAGAATATTTCACTTGCCTCGAAAGAGGTTTTTTTATTGTTATGTAATGATATATTTTTGCTTTTAATTTTTAGATAAAATATGTTATAATAAAACTGTTATGAAAAAAAAGTTAACAAGTATTTTTGTTGCATCATTAATCTTTTTGGTTTTATTGCCATTTGGTTTTGTTGGCGCAATAAATTTAGAAAACAATACATTTAAATCAGCTATTATTCCAACGGATTCTTATTTTAATAACGCTTGGTACCTCAATAAGATAAAAGCCGTGGACGCTTGGAACATTATTCGTGAAACTCCTGATATCACAATTGCTATTATTGATAGTGGTGTTCAGATTAGTCATCCTGATTTACGAGACAATATTTGGATAAATAGAAATGAAATAGCTGGAGATAATATTGACAATGATAATAATGGCTATGTTGATGATTTGAATGGCTGGGATTTCGTTGATCATATTCCTGATCCATCACCAAAGTTTGATGCTGATTTTACTGAAGACGGTGTTGTTCATGGCACTGTTGTTGCTGGCATTGCTGCTGCTTCAGGAAACAATGCTGCTGGTGTGGTTGGAGTAACTTGGAATGCTAAAATTATGCCACTTCGTGTTCTGAATGGGAGCGGTGAAGGGGATACAAATAAAGTAGTTAATGCTGTTGATTATGCTATCCGAAATGGTGCTGATATAATTAACTTTTCTTTTGTTGGTTTTGGATTTTCAAGTCAATTAAATTCAGCAATAAAAAGAGCCTATGACGCTGGAATCATTATAGTCGCTGCGGCTGGTAATGAGGGGGAAGATGGCCTTGGTCACTCTCTTGATGACAAAAAAATGTACCCAGTCTGTAATGATGGGAATTCTGAAAATTGGGTAATAGGAGTAGCGGCGACTGATCCGTTAGACCAAAAATCAAACTTTTCAAGCTTTGGATATGATTGTATAGATATTTCAGCCCCTGGAGTAAGTATGTTTTCAACATCGGTGTATTCTCCTGATAACTCAACAAACAGTGTTTCTTTTGATAAATATTATGATGGATACTGGTCTGGGACATCCATGGCGGCTCCAATTGTTAGTGGAGTTGTGGCTCTTATCAAGCAAGTGAATCCTAATTTAAGTAGGGACGAGGTGGTCGGAATACTTCTTGATACTAGTGATAATATTAATAAACTAAACCCAGAATACTTTGGAAAAATGGGTGTTGGTCGAGTTAATGCTTATAAGGCAGTATCAAAAGCTAAAGAAATTTTTGTTGACTATGAAGCTAGTATAGTTGTTAGTCCTGCTTCAAACAAGTCTAGTAATATAAAAATAGTTGACCAAAAAGGAAACCTAAAATCAGAATTTTTGGCATATACAGAGAACTTTAAAGGTGGAGCCAACATAGCCACTGGAGATATTGATGGTGATGGATATGAAGAAATAGTTGTGGGGGCGGGAAATGGTGGAGGGCCACACGTTGTTGTTTTTGATACTAATGGAAAATTGAAATATCAATTCTTTGCCTATAATTCAGGATTCAGAGGAGGTGTTAATGTCGCCGTTGCTGATGTAAATGACGACGGGGTAGATGATATAATAACTGGGGCAGGAGTTGGTGGAGGACCACACGTGAGAATATTTAACAAAAATGGAGATGTTTTAGGTCAATTTTTTGCTTACAATGATAATTTTAGAGGAGGGGTGAATGTTTCTGCTGGTGATATTGATGGAGACGGAGAGGTAGAAATTGTTACAGGGACAGGAACTGGAGGGGGACCTCAAGTGCGTATTTTTAAAAGTGATGGTAGGGTTGTTGGACAGTTTTTTGCTTATGATGAGAATTTTCGCGGTGGTGTAAAAGTCCATGTTGGAGATATTGATGGAGGTTCTAGTAGAAATAAAAAAGAAATAATAACATCCCCAGGACCTGGTGGTGGACCTCATGTAAGAATATTTAACAATTTTGGAGCTGTTTTAAATCAGTTTTTTGTCTTCGATAAGAAATTTAGGGGTGGTGTTAATATTGCTCTGGGAGATGTAAATAAAGACAATAAAATGGAGATAATAGCTGGGGCTGGTCCAGGCGGGACTCCACATCTTAGAGTTTATAGTACAAGCGGAGTTCTCTTGAGCTCTTTTTATGCATATGAAAATACCTATAGTGGTGGGCTTAATGTGTCAGTAATAAAATTAATAAACCCGTCAACTAACTAATTAGTTAGCAGGGCAGGCCCGTTATTTAGTGAATAGTTAGTCGGGTAGGACCATTAATTAATAAATATATAGTTAGAAAAAAATAAAATATGAAAAGGGCAATCTTTGATAAAAAAAATATATTAGTAGCTGGTGGTGCTGGATTTGTTGGCTCTCATCTTTGTGAAGAACTAGTAAAAAATTCTAAGGTTATTTGTCTCGACAATTTTTTAACTGGAGATGAGAAGAATATTGATTATCTTTTGTCGGACCCAAATTTTGAATTTATAAAACACGATATTACCCAACCAATAGATCTTGAAAATCTTCCTGAATTACAAAACTTCAAGATTCAGTTTCAAGGAATCCAAGAAGTGTATAATTTAGCTTGTCCCAATTCTCCACTAAACTTTAAGGACAATGTTATTAATACTCTTCTGGCAAATTCTCTCGGTACGAAGAATCTATTAGATTTAGCCATCAAGTACGAATCAAAGTTTTTGCATTTTTCTTCTTCAGTTATTTATGGCCCAAGAGAGGACGGAGGTAAAAAAGTAGAAGAAAAAATGATTGGCAGAGTTGATCTTCTTTCTGAAAGATCTTCTTACGACGAAGGTAAAAGATTTGCCGAGACTATGGTGGATAATTATCGTAATATTTATAATATTGATGCCAAAATAATTCGCCTATTTAGAACATACGGGCCCAGGATGAAACTAGATGATGGGAATATGATACCCGATTTTATAACGAACGCTCTTGATAATAAAGTGATTGATATTCCAGCTGATGAGAATTTTCACTCAACCTTTTGTTACGTGACTGATGTAGTGGACGCTGCTATTAAAATGATGGATTCAGAGAGTGCAGGGCCTATCAACATAGGTTCTGATGTCGAAGTGAGTGTATTTGATATTGCTCATAGAATAGTTAAAATGCTCAACTCTAAATCGGAAGTTAGACATGCGGATAAACACTTTTTTATTACCCCTCTTGCTATCCCTGATATTAATAAATCCAGGTCAGAGCTGGGTTGGTTGCCTATCCAAACACTAGATAAAGGACTCGAGGCAACTATTCATGACCTACGTGCTAACAAGGGGATTAGAAGAATCACTGATTCAATTTAATCCTCCTGCTCCACCAGCTGGCGGATTCGGAGGACAGGTCCTCCCAAAAAATAAATTTAATTTTAATAATAAATCTAGTCCACTATATGGTGTGACAGACAAGAAATATATGAATCCAAAAACAGCGATAACAATCCTTTTATTAATATTATCTTTATCTGTTTTGACAATACTGATGATTGTCGTCAATAAGGGTGTTAATAATTCTGCAGAAAAAAAATTAATTAATCAATCAAGTCAAGTTAATACTGAAGAAAAGGTTGATAATGTTATTTCTGAAAAAACAGATTTACAGAAAGAAATTGAGAGTAAAGATTATTCGGTTTATGAGTATCCAGAAATAGAGAAGCAAAAAGATGAAGCAAAGCTCAGATTAGAAAAACTCAATGCATTGCGTGGTGGATCTCCTGGACCAACAGAAGAAGAGGTTGCTGCGATGAGTCCCGAGGAAAAGGCTCAACTAGAAGCAGAGGCACAAGTAAGATTGGATAGGTTGAATGAACTAAGGAATGGCGTTGTTGAACAAAAATAGGAATAAATTTAAGTTTAAATCAAAAAATGTCATTCAAAAATTTATAGAGATGATAGAGAGGAAAAAATGTTTGTTATTAGAAAAAAGTTAAACAATTTCTAATTATAAATTTCGAATTTCGAATCAAATTATAATATTTAATTTTTTAAACATTAAGTAATTCAAAATTTAATCAAAATTCTAAATTAAAAACTAATAATTCAACTAATATGTTAAAATCACAACTAAAATTTATAATCACAATCGCTCTAGTTCTAGGGCTATCTATTTCTTTTCAGTCACTTATTGCTGCCTGGACAGCACCGAC
>JAQIDC010000052.1 GCA_027858235.1 Patescibacteria group bacterium
TAAAACATCAAAATATTGCCAATATTTCTTACGCCACCTGTATTTTTTTCTAAAATACTTAAAGAATCTTCGAATAACCATCTTGGCACCAATCACATTATGTATTGTATCCTCTATGATTCACTTAATTAATGAACAAAAAAAAGAGGGAAGATGTTAAACATCTTCCCTCGGGAAAGGGTAAAGTTATTTTACTTTACTTTTTACGGGTGGCCAGATAATCCCAGCCTTTTTTGGAGCCGGGGACGACACATTCATCAGGGATGCTTGAGTCATCGCCTTGCTGCTTGTCAACTTCTGGCCAGTGACTGTACTTGGCCAGTTTAACGGAAACTTGGAGAGTATCCCGTCCGGCTGCCTGAAGATCGACCATTTTGTTAGTTACTTCATAGAATTTTCCATCAGCAGAAATTGTAGCAGACATATGACCATTATAGGTCACATCTTCTGCGTAGATCTCAACAGTGTCGCCGCCAAACTCTTCAGGGATTGAGGCAGGGACTTTAACCGTTGTTCCGTTTGCATTACTTTCAACAATCACTGCATCACATGCAGCGAAAGAAACGAATGGTACGGCTACAATAGCCAGGGCAACGAGAAACATTAGCATTTTTTTCATGATTTTCTCCTCTTAGAGATAAGGGCCCAATATTTGGATTTTTGGGCCAGTTTAGACCCAATCTATAAATTACTGGGCCAATCGATTGGAAATGGCTAGTGGTGCTAATGGTTATTTAACTCCTTTCTTATGTTTGTTCACTGTTTAAGTGATTGGTTTAAAGGGCAGTGTTCTTGTAACTTGCTATAATATATTATTATTCATAATTTGTCAAGGGGTCTCTATATATTTGTCGTAGCCAAATGATAATGTCCTAGTACAGCCAAATAGAAATGTCCTACTTCCCAATTTTGTGGTATAAATCATAGATTTATTAAATAGCTAATCTATGTAAAAATATGACACAAAAATTAATAAGTATGACAAAAAGAGAATTATATAAATATGATGTAATTAACGATTTAGTTAATAAAAAGATTAATGGAACAGATGCATCTAGGCAATTAGGTTTAACAACAAGACAAATTAGAAGACTAAAAGTACTCGTAAACAAAAAGGGAGTGGAAGGAATTATTTATAAAAGTCGTGGTCAAAAAAGTAATAGACAAATTAATTGTCTGACTTTAAAAAAAGTAAAGGAACTTTTAAAAGAAAAGTACTATGATTTTGGGCCCACCTTTGCTGCTGAAAAATTGGAAGAAGATGATGGAATAAAACTAGGGAAAGAAACAGTCCGGAGTGTTATGGTGAATTTAAAACTATGGACAGTTAAATCAAGAAAGGGAGGAAAGATCAAACATGTCTGGCGAGCTAGAAAAGACAATGAAGGTGAAATGCAACAGTTCGATGGTAGCTACCATATTTGGTTCGGTGATGAAGAGAGTTGTTTGCTACTATCTGTTGATGATGCCACTGGAAAAATTACATATGCCAAGTTCGATTACAACGAAAGCACGATGGCAGTATTCGGTTTCTGGACTGAGTATTTCTCAAAAAACGGCCTACCACTGTCCATTTATCTCGATAAATTCAGTACTTACAAGATAAATCACAAAAATGCGGTAGACAACAAAGATATGATTACTCAGTTTCAAAGAGCTATGAATCAAGTCGGCGTTAAAACTATTCCAGCTCATAGTCCCGAAGCCAAAGGACGCGTTGAGAGAATGAACGAGACATTACAAGATAGATTGGTGAAAGAATTGAGATTAGCTGGAATTACTACGATAGAAGAAGCTAATAAATTTCTAGAAACATATATTCCAAAATTTAACGCTAAGTTTGCAGTAATCCCAAAAAGACGAAAGAATTTGCATAAAAAATTAGATAAACAAATAGAAAAAAATCTGCCACAAACATTTTCAATTCAGAATACTAGAATTGTTAACAATGATTATACAATAATGTTTAAAAATAATTTCTTTCAATTGAGCAAAAAACAACCCACTACGGTTTATAAAAAAGATAGCGTAATTGTCGAAGAACATTTAGATGGTCAGATAAAACTATGCCTTAGAAATAAATACCTAGATTATGTAACTCTGCCAGAGAGACCAAAGAAAGTAATAGATATAAAATTGTTAGCTCTCACTAAACAAGAACCAATCTCGTATAAACCGCCAATAGATCATCCATGGCGAAGACAATATCTTTATGGAAAATCATATAAACAACAAAGAATATCGATACAAAATAATTAATTCAGCCAGGTAGGACATTTCTATTTGGC
>JAQIDC010000053.1 GCA_027858235.1 Patescibacteria group bacterium
TTATTTTTATGATTGGTAATGTGGTGAGAACCCTGTATTGATAATCCAATCCACAAAGTTAATACTTTCTATCCCTAAAAATACATACATCAAATGAACTCTCGACTTGGCCATGATAGTTTCGAATCCCTGTTCTCGAGCAGAAAAAACAGAGCTAATATTGGCTTTGTTTTTGGTTCGAAAGTTGTCTATGGTATAATGAAAACATGCTATCAGAAAAACAAAAAAAGTGGATTGACCACCTTCCAGATGATGACGAAATAAATATTTTTCCTTTTGACAAAGAGAGTCAAAAGTATTTCCAAGAGGTTAAGGAAAAAATCCAGAGCAGTCTCAATAATGATATTAAAGTAGAACAACGAGGGTCTACTAGTTTAGGTGCTGCTGGGCAAAATGAAATTGATATATATGTTCCGTTACCACCAAATGATTTTTACGAAAAAACTTTAATACCAGAATTTATTAAAATATTTGGTCCGCCCAAAAGCATTCACCAAACAAGAATAAGATTTCAAATCATTGAAAACGAAAAAAAGCTTGATATATTTTTGATTGATAAAGAAAGTGATGAATGGATGAATGGAGTAAGATTTGAAGAATACCTAAAAAAACACGAAGAAGCACTGAGAGAATATGAAAAGTTGAAATATGCTTGTAATGGGTATTCTACTAGAAAATATTATGAGAAGAAAGTGGAATTCATAAATAAAATTCTTGATTTAGTTCCGTAAAGATTAGAATACCGCCCACGACTCCGTGAAAACACAAAACAACGCTAAAATTAGTGTTGTTGTTATAAAGGAGGTTATAGGCATGTGCTTGTGCCATAATAAAATATTTAAATAAATACTATGAAAACAAAATATATTCTACATGGTGGAGGCGCATTGGATAAGAATGAAATGAATGATGAATTTTTTCGTGAGATTTTGTCACTGGACAAGAAAGATTTAAGAATATTAATTATTCCTTTCGCACTAGATGAGAAAATATTTAAAATTGATTTTGTCGCTAGTCAATTTGAAAAAAACAATATAGATAAAAATCTAAATTTTGATTCTGCAGAGATCGGTAAATTAGAAGAACAAATTAAAAATGCTGATATTATTTATTTAATCGGAGGGAAAACTTTAAAACTATTAGCAGTTCTTGCTGATTTCAAGAACCTCTCCGATTTGTTTAATGGGAAGGTTGTGGTAGGAGAGTCAGCTGGAGCCTACGTTCTTTCATCTTGCTTTTATTCAAAGTCTATTGATATATGCTCCGAGGGATTAAAACTTGTTCCAGTGAAAACTATCTGTCATTACGATGGAGAAGACAAAGAAAGACTAGCAAATTGCTCCAAAGAGCTAGAAGAACTAATTTTAAAAGATTATGAATTTAAAATGTTTACAGTCTAATTTCCTGAAAAAAAAGTTCGAACATCGTTCAACATCCCGAGGCGTTTAAATTCCACAATAAATATACTAGTGTCATCTATAGAATCATCTATAGATGACACTAGTATGCTATAATATAGTTATGAATAAAATAATAATAAAACTATCAAAAAGATCCAGCTATAGTTATTCTGTTACTATCCCTAAGGAAATTATAGAAAAATATGGGTGGAAAAGTAAACAAAAGCTAACCATTGAAGACAAGGGGAGAGGAAAACTTGAAATTAAAGATTGGAGAAAGAAATAAAAAAGGATGAGGGCTAGATTTGACGCTAAATGTCGTTGTAATTTTTTTTAATGCAAAAAAAAAGACCTGAACCCTCTATTGCTCTATTTCCTCTATTTCAGATGTTAAAAGAACTCTCGGCTTAGTTGTAATAGCTTCGAATCCTGTTTTAGATTTCAAATATAATTTTTATGTATGAAAAAATTTTTTGTAATTAAATTTAATAAATATGAAAAATACCTTTCTCCCTTGGCGCTGTTTAGTGGCTTTGTAGTCGATAATTTAACACTTCGGAGGATTGATCTCTTGATAGAGAATTTGCTTATTATAGTCTATCTCATGATTGCACTTTTAAGTATTTTTGTTTTAAATTTTTCACATGCTGGATATTTTAAACATAGATTTCTTAGAAAAACTGATTTAGTATTTACCTCTCTATTGCAATTCTCTTTTGGTGGATTGTTTAGTGTGTTTTTTGTGTTTTATTTTAGGAGCGCTAGTTTTATAACAAGCTGGTTATCTATTCTTTTCTTAGCTTCTCTCCTTATAGGCAATGAGATATTTAGAGAAAAATATAGGAAACTTTCTTTTCAGCTAAGTATATTTTTTATTGCTCTATTCTCATATTCTGTTATTTTAATTCCCCTTATAGTAAGAAAAATTAATAACTATACATTTGTTTTGAGCGGTATTTTCTCTCTAGTGATAATTTTAATAGTTATATATCTTCTTAATAAGTTTTTTCCAAAAAGATTTTACCTAAATAAAAAACCTGTTCTAATTAGTATTTCTTCTGTATATATCATATTCAATTTATTGTATTTTCTAAACATCATTCCTCCAATTCCTTTATCACTAAAAGAATCGGAGTTAGTTCATGATCTAAAGAGAGTTAACGGATTGTACGAGGTTGAATATGAAAAATCTTCATTTTTCCAAGCAGGGGAAACAAGCAACACGTTTTCATGGCAAGAAGGGGACATAATATATTTTTATAATTCAATTTTTGCTCCAACAAATATAAATATAGAGATTTATCATAAATGGTATTTTTATGATGAAGAAATAAAAAAGTGGCAACTAAAGAGCAATCTTTCATACTCTCTGACAGGAGGAAGGGACAGTGGTTATCGGGGTTATTCATATAAACAGTCTCTGGGGCCAGGTAGGTGGAAAATTGAGACTACGAACAAAAAGGGTCAGGTACTTGGTGTTAAAAAATTCAAGATTGAAGAATATTTAGAACCAATTGAGCTTGAGAGAGATGTTTGGTAATGTCAGGTATTATTTTGTGCTTCTACAGTCCTAAGTTAGCTTATGAAAATTGATGAAAAATCAATTTTATTGTATAATAAGGATAAGAAAAAATTGATGAAAATAAAACAAAAGCTTAACTTAGGCTTCATTATTGTAATTATTTTGATAATTATTCCTGTTGGGGTAAGTATTTTTGCTTTAAAGAAAGTGAACGGTTTTTATGAGTCTACACAAAAGCTGAATAAGTTGACAGATCTTTTTTATAGTGAGGATTTGTCAATTGACAAGTATTCCCACATTCTAATGATGGATGACCAAGATGATGTTAGCAGAAATGAAAAACTTACATCCTCAGAGAAAACTTTTTTAAACGACTACAGTGAGGCAAATAATCTAATTCAAAGCTTGAAGGAAGAGTGTTTTTCGGATGAAGGGTCTGAAATAGTTGATAAACTTTCACTTAATCATGTATATTTTAAAGAAGCTTTTGAAAGAATAAAAGAAGTTTTTGTCAATGTAAAAACTTCTGAAGAAAAAATTTCTTTAAAGCTCAATGAAATTAGTCAAAAAAGAGACCTCATAAAAGAAGAAATTTTTGATAGTGAGCTTCAAAATGCAAGCTCTACTAAGAACTTTTTCTATCTTTCGTTGTCAAAATACAATGAAATAAAGAATTTAGAATCAAGCTTCCTGTATTCTTCTACAAATAAAGAGTCTCTTGATACTCTTTTGTTTTCAATAAATAATTTTGAAACTCACATTAAAGAAAGTTCGTTATTTGATGACAGAACAAAGGTTTTTTTATTATTTAAAGAATATAGAAACCAATTGGATATTTTTTTTGCTGACAATGAATACAAAAACTTTGATGATTATTCAATCGATTTGGAAATTAGAAAATTGGATGATCATGTAGCCATTCTCCTTAAAGGTGATGCCAATAACGCCTTACTTAGATTGAAGGAAATCCGAACAGAAAAAATAAAAGAAATGTTCCTTTTTTTGGAAATTTTTAACTTATTTTTTCTTATCGTAATCATTTTAGCCACTTTTTTAATAAGTAAAAAAGTATCTATGAATATTGTTGACCCCATTCTGAAACTTAGGGAATTTTCCAATAAAATAGGAGGAGGGATTGAACATGAGCCTCTCAGGATTGAAACCAAGGATGAAATGGGAGATTTATCAAGAGTTTTTAATGAAATGGATATTAAATTGAAGAAATCGAACGATGAACTTCTTGATAAAATAAATGAATTAAAAATTAAAGACAATATTGAATCTTTAATTGAGTCACTTACTGATGGAATAATAATGTATGATAAATCAAAAAATATAGTTTTGAAAAATTCTGCGGTAAAAAAGATATTAAATATTAGTGATAGAAAACTCTCTTTAAAAAATCTCTATAGTATTTTCGCAAAGCATAATTTAGAATTTCACATAGACCTTTCACTAAAAACTAACGAAATCTATAGAATAGATAATGTTGATCTGCTTGGGAAAAAATTCGAGGTCATAATCACTCAAGTTGCAGATTATAATAATAAAATAGTTGGGGGTTTAATGATTTTTCATCAAAAAGAAAACTCTGAAATTATTTTGCATAAAGATAGCTCTAAGGTCGATTTCGGTCCAGTGATATCTCCTCATTTTGGGACCCCATTGGCCTATATTAAGCTATTTACTGAAATGCTTTCTTCTGGTGAGATAGGTGAATTAAACAAGGAGCAAAAAGACTGTATATCAAATATTCATCAGTCTGCAGTTAATATGAAAGAAGTTATTAATAAATTGTACGATATTAAAATTTTAAATAGCGACGAATTGGAGATAAAAACAGAAGAAATTGAAATAACCAAATTTCTTAAAAGCTTGATTGAAGAGTGTAAAAAGAAAAATCAAGTAACAGGCGTGGAATTTAGTTACAAAGAATTACTCTCAGAAGATATAAAGATCAATATTGATAAAAAGATATTATCAAAAATTTTTGAAGATATCATCGACAACGCACTTGAATACAGTAGGGATAAAAATCCCATTGTTGACATTGAAATAAAGGAACTAGGCTTTAATTATTTGTTAAGCATTAAGGACAATGGTATTGGGATTCCAGACGAAGAACAGGATTTTATATTTGATAAATTTTTTAGATCAAAGAATGCAATGACTAAGAACAGTAAAGGTTCAGGTATGAGTTTGTATATAGCAAAAAGACTTTTAAATAAGGTGGGAGTAGAAATATTCTTTGAATCAAAACAAGGAGAAGGAACAACTTTCTTTATTGAAATTCCGAAGGGGGGAATGAGACAATAAAAAAAGTATTAAAAAACAGTTCAATGGAAAGAACTGTTTTTTAATTTCAGTGAAATTAAACGTCTAAATTTTCAACTTTCTTTGCATGGGTTTGAATAAAATTCTTTCTAGGGAGTACATTTCCACCCATAAGCATATCAAATACTTTGTCTGCCCCGGCAGCATCTTCAACCGTTACTTGCTTCATTACTCGTTTCTCGGGATCCATGGTTGTTTCCCACAATTGATCTGGATTCATTTCACCAAGACCTTTATATCTTTGAATATTAATTTTATGTGGAGCTTTTTTAACTTCCCTGGGAGCTTCTTCTTCGTCAGTTTCTTCTCCTGATTCTTCAGGATTTTGTATTGCCTCGGATGCTTCTTGTAATTCTCCGCCATACTCTTTAATTATTTCAAATTTCTCTTCTTCAGTGTATGCATACTTGAAAGAAGTTCCTTTTTTTATTTGGTAAAGAGGGGGCTGGGCAATGTAGAGATGTCCGCCGGTAACCATTTCAGTAAAATGTCTGTAAAACAATGTTAACAGAAGCGTTCTAATGTGAGATCCATCTACATCAGCGTCTGTCATTATTACAACTCTGTGATATCTAAGTTTTTCTAAATCAAATTGGTCATCAATATTTGTACCAAGTGCTATAACGAGATTTTTAATTTCGTTGTTAGCAAGCATCTTATCAAGTCTGGCTCTTTCAACATTAAGTATTTTACCACGAAGGGGCAAAATTGCTTGAAATTTTCTATCTCGACCTTGTTTGGCTGATCCTCCCGCAGAATCACCCTCAACTATAAACAATTCAGAATCTTCGGCCTTTCTGCTTGAACAATCTGAAAGTTTTCCTGGAAGAGTCATTCCGTCAAGAGCTCCTTTCCGCAGGATACTGGCTCTAGCTGTTCTAGCAGCAATTCTAGCCTGAGAAGACAGTATACATTTACCGATAATCGCTTCAGCTTCTTTGGGGTGCTCTTCAAGAAATATAGTAAAATTCTCTCCAAAAACACTTTCAACAGCACTCTTTACCTCAGCATTGCCGAGTTTTCCTTTAGTTTGACCTTCAAATTGAGGGTCAGTTATTTTAACACTAATGATGGTTGTTAGTCCTTCACGGACATCATCACCAGTAAGATTTTCTTCTTTTTCTTTTAAGAGGTTGTGAGCTCTCGCATACGAGTTAATAGTACGCGTAAGGGCCGTTCTGAAGCCAACCAAGTGCGTTCCTCCTTCTTGGTTGTATATGTTATTAGCGAAGGCAAGAGCTGTTTCATTAAATTCATCATTGTATTGCAGGGAGACTTCAACTTTAGCCTCAGGTAATTCTTTCTCAACATAAAAAATGGTCTCATTTTTAACAGTTTTGTTGTGATTAAGGGCTTTAATATATGACTTAATACCTCCTTCAAAATGAAATTTATAATCTTTTACAGAATGGTCAGACCTTCTGTCGTGAATTATCATGGTTATTCCTTTTGTAAGATAAGATTGTTGTCTTAATCTATCTAGGATTTTACCCCAAGAAAATTCGAGTTCAGTAAATATAGTATCATCTGGCTTAAAAGTTATAATAGTTCCAGTTTTGTTTGTTTTACCATCACTCTTTAGCTTTGACTTAGGTTTACCAATTTTATATTCTTGAGACCAAATTTTTCCATTTTGGTGAACTTCTGCTTTAAGATAAGTTGAGAGAGCGTTGACGACTGAAACACCTACTCCATGTAGACCACCAGAAACCTTGTAAGCACCGTCACCAAATTTACCTCCTGCATGTAGTTTTGTTAACACTGTCTCAAGAGCAGAGACTCCAGTCGCTTTATGAATACCAACAGGAATTCCACGACCATTATCTTCTACCTGGACCATCCCATCAGACAACAAGGTGAGAGTGATTTCGGTGGCAAAACCAGCCATGGCTTCATCAATACCGTTATCAACAACCTCCCATATTAAATGATGCAATCCAGCCGCAGAAGTTGAGCCAATGTACATTCCCGGCCTTTTTCTGACAGGGTCAAGACCCTCTAGAACGGTAATTGAGTCAGCAGAATAGTCTTTATTAACTTTCTTTTTATCATTTTCCTTCGCCATATTTATATTATTTATTACTAATTTTACATTAAAAAATAAAGTCATTTATGACTTTTATACTTACATTTTATCAAATATAAGAATAAAATACAAGTATATCGATAAAATCAATTAATTGCATTTTTTTGTTACAATGTGCAAGACCACGAACATAATTGACACTTTTTATTTATAACTTCTATCTAGTTTTTTATCTATTTGGTCCATTAATTTGGCTATTTTCTTCCTATTTTTCATCTTTCTAGAGTTGG
>JAQIDC010000054.1 GCA_027858235.1 Patescibacteria group bacterium
TTAGTCACAGATGTGTGCTATTTTGACTTTAAAACAAAAAACCACTTAAAATAATTTGCTCTTTTCTCAGGTTTTAGTCCGCGGTGATTTCGGTAATTTTGTTTAAGTCTTGAAAAATACTCTTCCAGTCCATTCGTGGTTTTCGGTATATTTAAATCATCTAAATAATGAAACATATCTGGCAGCGCTTTGACTAGCATGCTGCGTGCTCGTTTGATATCACTAAACACTTTCCCTCTTTCTGGTTTCGAAACCAGTTTATAGCTTCATGGAATAAAGCAATTTTAAATAATAGCTAATCGGAGGTATCGGATACCTCCGATTAGCAAAAATATATAAAAAAATGAAGGGAAATTATTATCATATTTATAACAGAGGAGTTGACAAGAGGATTGTTTTTGAAAACCATCCTGACTATGTTCACTTTTTGGAATTAATTTCGAGTGTCAATCAGCTGGAAGCAATTGGAAGTTTATATCACTATAATCAAAATAAGAATGAAGAGATAAAGGAAGACTCCAAAAAATTGGTCGAGATTATAGCTTATTCTTTATTGCCTAATCATTTCCATCTTCTCGTAAGAGAATCTATTAATGGAGGTATCTCTAAGTTTATGCAGAAAGTTAGCATAGGTTATACGAATCGCTTTAATATAAAAAATAAAAGATCTGGTTCTCTTTTTCAGGGCAAATATAAGAGCGTCACAGTAGACAATGAAGATTATTTATTATATCTTTCGGCATATATTCTTGGTAATTCTGAAATTCATAGAATATGTAAAGCAGGGGAATATAATTATTCGAATTATAATATTGCCTTGGCTGGGAAAGCTAGAATGTTTAATAAATATATTTTGAAAAACTTCTCAAGCATAGAAGTATATTGCAGTTATTTAAATGATGTAGTAAAAAATTCTAAAACAATTAAGCAAGACAAGAAAATGTATACTTTAGAGTAAATCGGAGGTATCGGATATCTCCGATTTATGTGTTTTTATAATTTGTGGTTAAAAAGACTTGTCGCTTGCTCTTTAAAATGTTATAATTTCATTAATATTAAATTAGAAAAAAATTTATGCAAAAAGAAGTTAAAAGGAGGATTTTTTTGTGGGTAAAAATTATTGTACTTATCCTGATTGTGGCATATGCCGCTTTTTTTATTACAACATATCGTAAAATACAAAATGGTGAGTTAGTGAAGTTTCAGGGACATTGGTACACCCCTGAACAATTGAGTCAAATATTACCACCACAGTACGCACCTCTAAAAGAGCCGATAAACACTACCGAAGAAGTCTATACAAAATTCCGAGAAGCACTTTTGAGTGGAGAAATTGATGTGGCTTTGGGGTATATTCGAGAGAGGGATAGGGAATATTACATTGAAGCATTTAATGATCTTGAACGGATAAAAAATTATACGGAACTACCGTTATACTCACAATTAGAAATATATGATGATATGGAAAATTTTCAAAAAGGTTATTATTATTACAAAGAAGGTGACAAGGAGCCATTTAGTATTAATTTTAAACTAAATCAAAGAACTGCACTTTGGGAAATTGATTCAATATAATTATGCAAAAATATTTATTTACAATTATATTATTATTTTTTGTAAATATTAATTTCGTTCTGGCATATAACAATACTATAGTTCATCCTGGAATCACCAATGAAGCGATAAAACTCTATTTACGTAGTGGCAACGAAGGGAAAATCACTTCTAAACAATCCGCTTCAATATTAAAAGGAGCCGAAAACGAAGACATAGATCCTCGTTATCTCAACCATTTTTATAATCCCTACAATAATCAAAGTTTAGAGGTCCTTGGTGCGACTTTCTCAACTGCAAAGGAATGGGCTTTTAAACAAAATAGCGAAACTGGTGATTATAGTGTTTCAACAATCCTTGATAATTATCGAGAGGGGAACACCAAAAGAGCCTTTGAGGGTATTGGTCATATTTTGCATTTAGTTCAAGATATGGGTACACCAGCTCATGTACGAGTTGATCCTCATCCACCATGGGAGCCTGATGGACTTGAACTTGCTACTGAAGAATATGCTAAATATCCATTTGTCGACGCGAAATATTCGAAAAAAGAAATTGGAAATATTTTTGATGAATTTGCAAAGTATACTATAGATAATTTTTATAGTAATGATAGAATTGATAATAATATTATATTAACTGATTTTACGACAAGAGAAGAAGCTGATGGTAAAATTCACACTTATGGAGTAAAAGACGATCATATTGTTTGCCACATTAAAAAGGCAGGTGAAGGAAAAAAATGTGAATTAATAGATTTCGTTTACAAATACTATTGGCAAGAATTGCACCCAAAAACAGTTACATATTCCGCTTCTACCATTGATTGGTTTATGGATGAATTTGAAAAGATTGATGAAGAAAATGAAAAATTATCATTTTGGGATAAAGTTTCAAACAAGATAGTTTCGCTTCCTTCTGCAATTTGGAAAAGTAGAAATTACGTCTGGGGAGATACTTATCTCGCGACCAGAGATAGCGCTATTTCAAACATAAGAGGAGTTTTTTTAGGTGCTGTCGATGTTAGTTATTACAGTGGAATTGCTTTTGATGTTGGAATTAGAAGTACATCTGAAATTGTTAAAGAAGGGAGTATCGGAACACTTGAAAGTATGGGTGAGGCTAGTTTGCTTGCTGGGGCTGGAATTGAAAAGACATTTGATTTTAGTGTTGGAGTAGGAGAAAAAACAGTATCTTTAATTAAAGAAGGAGTAGCTGAAACTAATGAAGTTATTGTCGGTTTGCCAAAAGTTCTTGGTCTTGAGAGTGAAGAATTTGTGCTTGAGCAGGAACACACCCCGTCTGCTGACACAGACACCCCTCTTCCTCCGGAGGCGGACAGGCAAGAGAGGGGAATAGAAGAGGGAGGATGGGTTCCGAGAACAAATATTTTGCTTTTCACAGGCGGTTCTTCTGGTTCGGATGATGATGGTTCTGTGTT